>JBMLOQ010000108.1:0-10962 GCA_049242885.1 Chitinophagaceae bacterium | reverse complement strand
GCAATTTCAGTTCTTAATATATTTGAATACAACTTCAATTTGAACCTCTAGTAAATAAAGTAGTAAGCATGATTTTGCTATCTCCAAATCAATAAAAAATTAAAATTTACAAGCCACATACAATTTCTAAAAACCTAAAAACATCATAAAAGCTACAGTACAATGGGGTAGGGGCTACTCGTATTACTCCTGGTTCTCTATAATCAACCACAATGCCTTTGCTGCTTAGGGCTTCAAAAATGGCTTTGCCATTTTGCGTAAAATAAAGGCTTAGTTGGGCTCCTCTTTCGAGGCTGTTTGCAGGGGTAATTATTTCAAATTGCAAGTTGGGTATTTGCTGTAATCCATGTTGTAAATAATTGGTTAAGGCTATGCTTTTACTACGTAGTTTTTCCATTGTAGTGGCATCAAAAATCTCTAGTGATGCCTTTAAACCTACCATGTTGAGCACTTGTGCAGTGCTTATATTCCAGCCACTAGCATTGGCTTTGGGTACAAATCCTTTCTCCATTTTAAAGCGTATTGCTTCATCATTTCCCCACCAACCTGCTAGTCTGTTTAAATGGGTGTTGGTGCTATATTTTTCGTGTACATACAATCCACCAACAGCACCTGGGCCACCATTTAGGTATTTATAGCTACACCAGCAAGCAAAATCAACTTCCCAATTGTGCAACTGCATGGGTACGTTGCCAACAGCATGTGCCAAGTCAAAACCACAAATGGCTCCAACCTTATGTGCAGCTTGTGTAATGGTTGCCATATCAAACAACTGCCCTGTGTAGTATTGTATGCCACTAAACATAACCATTGCCAAACTATCTTTATGTTGCTGTATAGCTTCCACAATTTGTGCAGTGCTTAATGTTTTAGCATTAGGCAAAGGGGCAATTTCTACAATACAATCATTGGGGTTTAAACCATAATGTTTTACTAGGGTTTCAATGGCATATTGGTCGCTAGGAAAAGCACCCGCTTCCATCAAAATTTTAAAACGTGTAGGGGTTGGTTTATAAAATGTAAGTAAAAGTAAGTGTAAGTTAACAGTAAGGGTATTCATTACCGTAACTTCATGCTCAAGGCAACCTACAATTTTTGCCATACTTGGTTTTAAATATTCTTGATAATACAACCAAGGATTTTTGGCTTTACTAAAACCATTAATAGCCAAGTTTTTCCAATCTTCAAGCTCTTGCAAAACAGCATCTTTGGTATGTGTAGGCTGTAAGCCAAGTGAGTTGCCACAAAAATAAATGGCATCCGTATCATTAAACTTAGGAAAGTGAAATTGCTTTTTAAATGGTGCTAATTCGTCTTGACTATCAAAATGAACTGCTTGTTGTTGTAAGGTTTCTAGTATCATGCTTTAAAATAAGTATTATAAAATTGTATTAACACCTTATTAAACAAAATGGGATTTTCCATATTGGTTAAATGCCCTGTATTTGGAATAATGGTGTATAAATGTGGAGCTATTGTATTGGCAAATGCTATCATTTTATTGGATGGGGTAAAATTATCGGCCTCACCACAAATAAAATGAATAGGTTTATTAAATTGTTGAATAAAAGCTGCGTTATCTCTTCGTTCTGCTCTACCAAAATGGTTGGCTGCAGCATTTTTAGCATTTGTGCCTAGCATCATTTCTTTTAAATGCGAAAATGCAATATGGTTATCTTTAACTGTATTGGGATGAATGTATTTTTCTATGTCGTTGTTTACATGATATTCCATTCCAAATTGTAACAACTTATTACCTGCTTCAATTCTTGTTGCTTTGGAAAGTGCAGTTTCGGCAAAAGGCAAAGTATTGCAGAGCATTAACGATTTTGTACGATGTGGATATTGCCTTGCAAATTCGGCAATTATTTGTCCGCCCATAGATAAACCAACAAAATGTGCCGTTTCAATATTTAATTCGTCTAACAATAAATTTAATTCTTGAGCATGGTCTTCAATAAAAATTTTATCGGCAGTAGTTTCAATAGTTTTTCCATACCCTTTTAAATTAGGAATTATAAGTTTAAAGTTTTTAAGTGCTTTAATTTGATAGCTCCATTGTGTACAATCAAAAGGATGACCATGAACCAACACAATAGTTTGCCTTTGTTGTGCATGGTGCATTTCATAGAAATACTTTTCTCCTTTGATGTTTGCAAATGGCATTGCTTTTTTTTACAATAATATTTAAAAAGTTATTAGCAAGTATTTAAACTTTCCACAATGTAAAGCATATAATTATTCATTCCCTTATTTTCACTTCCTATTTATTTTTTATGCACAAAATAAAATTATTAATTGTTGTAGTTTTTACTGCAACATGCTCCTTTGCTCAACAAACCTCGTTAAGCACTAAAGCGTTTTTTGGTTATACCATTGGCACTAAATACACCCGACATCATCAAATTGTGGAATATTTTAAAGCCGTTGCAGCAGCAAATACTGGTGTAATGAAACTAGAACAATATGGCACTACAAACGAAGGAAGGCCATTGTATGTAGCTTTTATAAGTTCTAAAGAAAATATTGAAAATTTAGAAACCATAAAATCAAACAACCTAACTTATGCTGGATTAAATAATGCTGTACGTAAAGCTCCATTATTACCCAATAAAACAGCCATAGTTTGGCTTAGTTACAATGTACATGGCAATGAGCCTGCAAGTAGCGAAGCTGCTTTACTTACTTTGGAATCACTTGTAGTAAAACCCAATAGTACTGTAAATGATTGGCTAAAAAATGTAGTGGTGATAATAGACCCTTGTTTGAACCCTGATGGAAGAGATAGATATGTGAATTGGTACAATAATGCTGTAGGTAAAAATCTTAATGCCGATCCACAAGCTCGAGAACATCAAGAGCCTTGGCCACAAGGTAGAACTAACCATTACAACTTTGATTTAAATAGAGATTGGGCTTGGCAAACACAAGTTGAAACCAAAGCTCGTATGGTGTATTACAAAGAATGGATGCCACATGTGCATGTAGATTTTCATGAACAAGGTTACAATGAGCCCTATTATTTTGCACCAGCAGCAGAACCTATACATGAAGTGGTAACTAAATGGCAAAGAGATTTTCAAACTTCTATTGGACGAAACCATGCAAAGTATTTTGATAGCAATGGTTGGCTATATTTTACTAAAGAAAGATTTGATATTTTCTATCCATCATATGGTGATAGTTATCCCATGTATAATGGTAGTATTGGTATGACATATGAGCAAGGAGGAATAAGAGCTGGTTTAGGTATAAAAACCAATGAAGGCGATACATTAACTTTAGTTGATAGAGCACAACACCACTTTACAACAAGCCTAAGTACTATAGAAATGGCAAGTAAAAATGCTACTCAACTGGTTGATGAATTTATAAAATTTTGCAACGATTCTAAAGAAGCTAAAAATGCAGTTTACAAAACATATTTACTTACTACCAATAACATAAATAAACTAAATGCCGTAAAGCAATTACTCGATAATTGTGGCATTGCTTATGGAAAATTAAAACAAGAAAGCACAACAAATTCAAAGCAAATTGCTTTCAATTATTTTGATAATAAAGAAGAAGTTGTTGAAACCCAACAATTTTCTTTAGCTATTAGTGCTGCACAACCAAGAGGTGCTTTGGTAAATGTATTGTTGGAACCAAAAAGTAAACTTAGTGATAGTGCAACTTATGATATTACAGCTTGGAGTTTGCCTTATGTTTTTGGAGTTGATGGCTATGCCATAAAAGAAAAAAAGGAGATTATTGATATTGAAAACTTATCAAACGAGCCTAAGTTTATTGAAACTGGATATGGCTATGTAATTGATTATAATTCAATTAACAGTGCTAAGTTTTTAGCTTTTTTACATGCCAAAAATGTAAAAGTTAGAGTAACCTCAAAACCTTTTGAAATTGGAAAAAACAAATACCCTGCTGGAAGCTTATTGGTTCTTAAAAACATGAATATGGGTGTAAACTTTAGCAACATTGTACAGCAAGGCAGTAAACAATTTAGTGTAGGTACGGCTCCATTAGAAACTGGTTTTGTAGATAAAGGCCCAGATTTTGGAAGTCCGGATGTACAACTTTTAAAAGCTCCTAAAATAGCCATGCTTACAGGCGACCAAGTTAGTTCAACTGATGCAGGTGAAGTATGGCATTATTTTGATAATGTGTTGGAATATCCAATAAGTCAAATTATAGCTGATAATTTAAGTAGAACAAATCTTAAATTGTATGATGTACTTATTATGCCTGATGGTTATTATAGAAATTTAAGCGATAAAAACATAACCGACAAGTTAAAAGACTTTGTGAGAGGTGGTGGTAAATTAGTTGCCATTGGTGGTGCAGTAAATGTACTAGCTAACGGAGATTGGGGCATAAAAAACAAAGCAGATAAAGATGAAACTAATGATAAAAACAAAGATGAATATGTAGCTTTAAAAAAGTATAATAATAGAGATAGAGAGTATTTACACGAAAATATTCCTGGTGCTATTTATAAAGTTGAGCTAGATAATACACATCCTTTAGCTTATGGTTATGATAATATTTACTATACCTTAAAGCAAGATGCAAACATTTATGAGTTTTTGAAAGAAGGTTGGAATGTTGGTGTACTTAAAAAAGATAATTATGTAGCAGGATTTACAGGCTTTAAAGTAAAAAATAAGTTAAAAGATGGAACCTTATTTGGAGTTTCAGAAATGGGAAATGGAGCGGTAATTTATTTAGCCGATAATCCAATTTTTAGACAGTTTTGGGAAAACGGCAAACTACTTTTGGCAAACGCTGTATTTATGGTTCAATAAAATACACATAAATTAATTCAATAATGCAGTTTTTTAGTTTAAATAACACAAATAATACAGCTAGTTTTAAAGAAGCAACAGTTTTAGGTCAGTCCCCAGATGGTGGTTTATATTTCCCAGAAATAATACCTCAACTGCCCACTTCTTTTATTCAAAATTTATCACAATTATCTAAGGAAGAAATTGGATATATGGTAATGCAACCTTTTGTAGGAAGTGATATTCCAGCAAAAGAACTTAAAGAAATTGTGGCTCAAACAGTAAATTTCGATTTTCCACTAGTAAAAATTAGCGATTCTATACGTGCTTTAGAATTATTTCATGGTCCAACTTTAGCTTTTAAAGATGTTGGTGCTAGGTTTATGAGTAGGTGTTTAGGTTATTTCAATCAAAACAACAATAAAAAAGTTACAGTTTTAGTGGCAACAAGTGGTGATACAGGTGGTGCTGTAGCAGATGGTTTTTTTGGTGTTGATGGGGTAGAAGTGGTTATCCTTTTTCCAAAAAACAAAGTAAGTAAGGTGCAAGAATTGCAGCTTACCACTCATGGCAAAAACATTACTGCATTAGAAATTGATGGTAGTTTTGATGATTGCCAAGCTTTGGTAAAACAAGCATTTAAAGATTTTGATATTACATCAAAAAAGCAACTAACAAGTGCCAATAGCATAAATGTGGCAAGATGGTTGCCCCAACAGATGTATTATTATTTCGCCTACCAGCAATGGATAAAAAACAATGAGCAACCACCAATAATTAGTGTACCTAGTGGAAACTTTGGGAACATTGCAGCTGCCGTTTTAGCACACACAATGGGATTGCCTACGAAACATTTTATTGCTGCTTGTAATGCAAATGATACAGTTCCCAAATGGTTTGAAAGCAAGGAAAATAACTTGCCAGAACAACAAAGTGTGGCTACTATTTCAAATGCAATGGATGTTGCCAAGCCAAGCAATTTTATTAGAGTAATTGAAATGTTTGGTAAAAAGGCTGATTTATTAAAACAAAAAATGAGTTGTGTAAGTATTAATGATAATGATACAAAGGAAACAATTGAAAGCGTTTTTAAAGAGCATAATTATATTTTAGATCCACATACTGCTGTTGGATACATAGCTTTAGAAAATTATTTGCAACACCATCCAAATCAAAAAGGATATGTAGCAGCAACTGCACACCCAGTAAAATTTCCAAATGTAATTGAAGAGGTTTTGAGGCAAGAAATTCCAGTTCCAAAAAGTGTTCAACACCTTTTTGAAAAAGAGAAAAAATCAACACCCTTGGCTGCAAATTATGTGCAGTTTAAAGAATGGTTAATGAATACATAACATTTATTTGGAATAATCTCGATGAAAATTTTGCATTGAATTGGTTTGGCTAAATGTTTATATTTGATAAGAAATAATCAATCTAAAAATTTAACTTCTATTTTATGGAATCTGTACAAGAATATTTAAATAATTTGGCTGAAGATAGAAAACTGGCTATCGAAAAATTAAGAAAAATTATTAAGAAAAATTTACCTAAAGGATTCAAAGAAGAAATGAGTTATGGAATGATAGGCTATGTTGTGCCTCATAGCTTGTATGCACCTGGTTACCATTGCAATCCAAAGTTACCACTGCCATTTATTAATATTGCATCGCAAAAAAATTTTGTTGCACTTTATCATATGGGTTTATATGCCAATAAAGAAATGTATGATTGGTTTGTAACTTCTTATAGTAATTTAAATATTGGAAAGCCAGATGTTGGCAAAAGTTGTACCCGTTTTAAAAAGTTAGAAAACATTCCTTATGAATTGATAGGAGAGTTGTGTACTAAATTTACTGTAAACGATTGGATTAAGCAATATGAAGATGAATTTATAAAAAAAACTAAATAGCGGCTTGTTCTAAAATATCATCAACTACTATGCCCATGTGGCTTTCATCGTAAGTGCATTCACCATTTTTTATTAGTAATATTTGAGGGGATTCGTGGTGTACACTAAATTTTTCTGCAATAAAGTTTGATATTGGTCTTAAACGTAATAAATCTAAATAATGAAAATCAATAGAATTTTCTTCATTATTAAACCTATCTAACCTACTCTTAGCCATTTGGCTAATACTACAAGTAGTACTGTGTTTAAATATAACTTGAGGTTTATTAAATGATGCTTGTATTACGGCATCAATATCCTGCAAATTTTCAATGTTGTTCCAGTTCATTATTATCTTCTAAAATATCTAGGATTATTGGTTGGGCAGCCTCCATTGTTACGAGATGCACAAGAACTAATCACTGTAGAAACCAAAACACTTAGCACTACAATTGTCAATAGTTTTTTCATTTTTTATAATTTAATTTATACAAAGATATTTGTTGATAGTGTTATGTTGCCTTATTTGTGGAAAAACATCAAAACTTTCACAAATTATTTACGCTTATTTTAAATTTTCTCCACTAAAAGTAAATGGTAAAAGATGCATTGCAGACTCAATAATTAAAATTTTTCCTTCTAAACCTCCTAAAATTATTCTTATTGGTTGATTATATCTTTTTTCAGTTTCAACTAATGCTTGCCTACACATACCACAAGGACTTAATGGTATTATACTTTTTGTATTTGGATTATGGTTATGATAGCTAATTGCCATTGCAATAACACTTTGCTTAGGATAAATACTAGAAGCTCCAGAAAGTAAACTTCTTTCTGCACAAATAGTTACAGGATAACTTGCATTTTCTTGATTAGTACCAGTAACAATTTTACCATTTTCTAGTAATGCTGCTGCACCTACATAAAAGTTAGAATATGGAGCATAGGCGGTTTCTGCAGTTTTTCGTGCTTTTAATAGCAATTGAGCATCATTTTCTGCTAATTCTCCAATACTATTATATTCTGTGTAAGAAAAATTGAATTTCTTTTTATTCATTTTATGCAATCTATTTTACTAAAACGAAATTTTAACCAATAAAGTATTTAAACTACACGCTAAGTAACTACCAAAAGCTTTTAATTGTGAAAGTGCTAAATTAATTCTCCTTCAATATCAAAATCATATGCTTTAGTAATTTTTACGTCAACAAAGTTGCCTATTACTAGTTTTTTACTTGTATTTATGATGACTTCATTATCCACTTCTACACTATCAAACTCGGTTCTGCCAATATATCTCCCTGCTTCTTTTTTATCTACAATTACTTTAAAAGTTTTACCTACCTTTTCTTCATTTTTTTCCAAAGAAATTTCTTGCTGCACTTCCATTATTTCTTGAGCTCTTCGTTGTTTTTCATCTGCAGGTACATTATCAATTAAATCAAAAGCACTTGTATTTTCTTCGTGGCTGTATTGAAAAATGCCCACTCTATCAAATCTATGCTTTTTTAAAAACTCTTTTAATTCTTCCACATCTTCTAAAGTTTCTCCAGGAAAACCTGTAATTAATGTAGTACGCAAACAAATATCAGGAATTTCGGCTCTTATATTTTCAATTAAAGTTTCCATTTCCTCTCTTGTTATTTGGCGTTTCATCGCTTTTAACATATTGTTACTTGCATGCTGTAAAGGCATATCAAGGTAGTTGCATACATTATCATGCTTTTTTATGGCATCAATAATTTCCATTGGAAATTTGTGTGGGTAAGCATAGTGTAGTTTAATCCAAACTAAACCTTCTACTTTAGAAAGTGCATCCAACAGCTCTGGCAATGCACGTTTTTTGTAAATATCTAATCCATAATAAGTAAGTTCTTGTGCAATTAGCATTATTTCTTTTACTCCTTTTTTAACAAGCAAAGTAGCTTCTTGTACAATATCTTCAATAGATTTACTTACGTGCTTTCCTCTCATTAATGGAATGGCACAAAAAGAACAGGTTCTATTACACCCTTCACTAATTTTTAAGTAAGCATAGTGTTTTGGTGTACTTAGGAAACGTTCACCAACCAATTCTTTTTTATAATCGGCATTAAATTGTTGTAAAATTAAAGGCAATTCTAAGGTGCCAAACCAAGCGTCAACTTCAGGGATTTCTTTTTCTAAATCACCTCTATAACGCTCACTTAAACAACCTGTTACATATACTTTATCGAGCTTTCCTTTTTGTTTAAGACTTACTTGATCTAGAATGGTGTTTATACTTTCTTCTTTGGCTTTATCAATAAAACCACAAGTATTAACTACTACGATGTTATGATCTAGTTTTTCGTTTTCGTGAACAACACTGTATTCGTTGGCTACTAATTGAGCACTTAATACTTCGCTATCAACTAAGTTTTTACTACATCCAAGTGTTATGATATTAACTTTATCTTGCTTTAAACTTTTAACCTTCATAAGGTTGCAAATGTACAAGTAGTTGTGTTAATTGTAGTAAACTAGTATAGATACTAATTTTTGTTAGAATTTGTATTTTATAAAACCTATTTAAAGCTAAATACTAAAAATTATTCTTCCACATCATGCTTTCAACTGGTTTATTGGGCTGTCCACTATACTTAGCATTTTGCTTTTGGTTGTATTTTATTTCAATTTCTCCATCTACAGGAAAATAAATTAGTTGTCCTATGGGCATTCCCTTGTAAACTCTAACAGGCTGTTTTACACTAATCTCAAGTGTCCAATTGCCACAAAAACCTACATCTCCTTTGCCAGCAGTTGCATGAATATCAATTCCCAATCTTCCAGTAGATGATTTGCCTTCCAAAAAAGGTACATGGGCATGTGTTTCGGTGTATTCTAAAGTTACACCTAAGTAAAACTCGTGTGGCTGTAAAACAAAACCTTCATCAGGAATTTCAAAGCATTCAATTTTATTGTGCTTTTTTGCATCTAATTCACGGTCTATGTAAGTTGCTAAAGTACTTCCTAAATGTACATCATAGCTATTGCTACCTAAATCGTTTCTATTGTAAGGTTCAATTTTTATCGTTCCTTTTTCAATTTCTTCTAAAATTCTTTTATCGGTAAGTATCATTATTAAATTATTGTTGCAAATAAAATCTAAAAGCGAATATCAAAAAATGCAATTTTGCCTATGCCTATTTTTTATCAACAAATAATCAACCAACATACAAAACTTGCGATTTGGAAAATTGAGGAAGATGAAAGTTTTTTTACCAATGAAGTGCCATTGCAGAGCAGTATTACCCATCCACACAAAAGATTACAACACTTAGCAGGAAGGTTTTTGCTGAAATACTTGTTTCCAAACTTTCCTTACCATGAAATTAAAATTGCCGATACTAGAAAACCATTTTTGCCAAACGATTTATTTCACTTTTCAATTTCTCATTGCAACAATTTTGCAGCAGCTATTGTGAGTACCAAACAAAGGGTTGGTATTGATGTTGAACAAATTGATAAACGTGTGTTAAAAATTGTACCTAAATTCTTAAGTGACAATGAAAGGAATATTTTTGACCTCAAAGTTTTTGATAAACAAGACAAATTAGAAACTCAATTGCAGTATGCCACATTGTTGTGGAGCATTAAAGAAAGTTTATTTAAATGGTATAGTTTAGGAAATGTAGATTTTAAAACAATGTTAAGCATTGATTATAATGAGGTAGGAGAGCAGGGTATTTTATCGAGTGCAGTGATTATGCCAAATCAAATTTTTAATTTACAAACACATTATACTTTTTTTGGAAATTTATGTTTGAGTTATGTACTTGATTAAATGATTTTAATACATTAAATACAAGAATATATTTGAATTTAGTTCATACTAAAAAAACTCGCAAATTTGCAATCTTTAAAATTTTAAATGAGAAGGCCCAACGGTATGCCAATATATAAAACAAATGCAGAAGTAGAACTGATGAAAGCAGCTGCTCAACTGGTTTCTACAACATTGTCAGAAGTAGCGACCATGCTTAAACCAGGTGTAACTACTTTACAAATTGATAAACTTTGTGAAACAGTAGTTAAAGATAACGGAGCTGTACTGTCTTTTTACAACTACCAAGGGAGCTATCCACACAATATTTGTGCAAGTGTAAATGATGTGGTAGTTCATGGATTTCCAAATAATAATCCACTGAAAGATGGGGATATTGTAAGTATAGATTTAGGTGTAATTTTAAATGGATGGCATGGCGACCATGCTTATACTTTTTGTATTGGTGAAATTGATGCTGCAACCCAAAAACTGGTAAATATTAC
>JBMLOQ010000107.1:0-9449 GCA_049242885.1 Chitinophagaceae bacterium | reverse complement strand
GAAGTTGGCGTAGTTTTAAAAATGCAGTTACAGGCGATAGCACTTATAATCCAAGCATTGCAGGAAGTGGTGTTGATACAATATACTACACAGTAACTACAGGTGTGGGTTGTGATACAACGATAAAATCACCTATCACACTAAATGCTAAGCCAGTGTGTAATATTACTGTTGCTCCAAATCTATGTTTGGATTCTACTTTAACTATCTCAAGTTCTTCAGTTGGAGCAGTTTCAAGATGGAATTGGAATGTAGATAATGGAACCACTCCATCGTTTACAAATAGTAATCCATTTACTGCAACTTACACCAGTTTAGGAGATAAAAACATTACACTTATAACAGAAACTGCTGCAGGTTGTAAAAGTGATACTGCAAAAGCTTTAGTGACTGTAAGACCAATGCCAGTGGCAAATTTCACAGTTCCTGCAAGTGTATGTATGCCAAATGGTGTTACTAATTTTACCAACACTAGCACTGTTACCCCATCTGGAAGTTTATCTTACTTATGGAATTTTGGAGATGTTGCAGGTTCATCAATATCAAATCCAAATACATCAACTTTGGTAAATGGCAGTCATATCTACCCAAGTATTACAAATTATACGGTAAGTTTAACTGCTACTAGTTTTTATGGATGTCAAAAAACAGAAGTTAAAATTATTAATCCATTTGTAATTAAGCCAAATGCATTTGCCAAAACCTTGCAAGATACTTTATGCCAAGGAAATCCAAGTTTCTTTATAGACAGTAGTTGGAGTGTAGGAAGCTCAATTACTGGCTGGAGATGGATAATGGGAGATGGTTCACCGGCTCGTACTTCTCAAAATCCAGTTCATACATATGCTTCACCTGGTAATTATAATGTTTCGTTAATCGTTACAAATGCTGCTGGTTGTGTAAGTGATACATTCCCTAAAAAAGTATTAGTTTATTTACAACCATTAATTGATGCTGGACCAAGTTTTGTGATACAACAAGGCGATGGTGTGTTGTTTAATCCAACAGCCAACGATAGCACTACTACAAGATTTTTATGGACACCACCAATTTTCTTAAATAAGACGGATACTTTACGTCCATATTATCAGTCTGCTGCTGTAAGTTCTAGTTCTACAACAACTAGCACTACTTATTGGCTTACTGCTACAGGATTAGGCCGTTGCACAGCAACAGATAGTTTAACAGTTAAAGTGTTGGGTTCATTAATTATTCCTAACGCATTTTCACCCAACAATGATGGTATAAATGACGTTTGGGATATTCCAAATCTTAGAGATTATCCAGGATCAACTGTACAAATATTTAATAGAAGTGGTCAATTGGTATTTACTTCAACTGGCTACAATAAACCTTGGGATGGAAAATACTTGGGAACTCCTTTGCCAATTGGAACTTATTATTATATCATAAACCCTCAAAATGGCTTAAAAGTTATTTCGGGAGGGATTACTATTTTAAGATAGTCATTGCTTAGGTTATATGTTTATAAGCTTAGATAGTCAATTATCTAAGCTTTTAAATTTTATGAACTTTTTAACTTTTTTATTACTTTACCAAAATAGATTTGTAAATCAAATTTTAAAGAATTATGGCACAAAAAACAACACCTGCTTTTATAGCAGCCTCTTGGATTGCACTTGGTGCAGGAATGATAGGATATTTAGTAGGTTTATGGAGAGCCGAAATGTTGTTAAATGAAAAAGGGTATTATTTCACAGTTTTAATGTTTGGGTTGTTTGCTGTTGTTTCATTACAAAAAGCAGTAAGGGATAGAACTGAGGGAATTCAAGTTACAGATATCTATTATGGATTGTGCTGGTTTAGCACAATTTTATCAATTGTTTTATTAACAGTAGGTTTGTGGAATGCAACTTTATTGCCTAGCGAAAAAGGCTTTTATGCTTTTGCATTTTTATTGGCACTTTTTGGAGCTATTACTGTTCAAAAAAATACTAGAGATAATCTAAGTAGTTAATTTGATGTATTATTTAAACTAATGAATTCATTCTATGACATTCCAGGGAAAATTTCAACTTTAAAGAGAAATGAGTTTTTAGTTGTAAAGGGAAAAATCGATACTAACCTTTATTTTGTTGAATCTGGGAGTCTTAGAATTTTTATTGAAGATGATCTTAAAGAGCAAAACATAAGATTTGGTTATCAACAAAACTTAATAGTAGCTTTAGATTCTTTTTTAACTTCCAAACCAACAAATTATTACATACAGGCCATAAAAAAAACAACTATTAAAATTATTTCAAAAAATGATTTAAATGTTTTTTTAGAAATGGATGGTAATAAATCAATTTGGAAAAATATACTCGAAAATTTAATATGTCAACTCTTAGAAAGAGAAATTGATATTCTTACAACTTCTCCAATCGAAAGATATCAAAGAGTCTTAAAGCGAAGTCCAAAATTATTTCAAGAAATTCCCAATAAACATATTGCCAATTATTTGAGGATGAGTGCAGAAACACTTAGTCGTTTAAAAAAATCTTGAGTTTAATCAATATTTAATAAAAAAGGAGCTCCCAATTTTGCATTAAAATTGTAAATTATGATGCAATCTTTAGAATTAATTTCTAATCAAATAAAACAAGTAAAAGAGATAATCAAAAGAGTAGAGTATTATCAAAAATTTGATTTACAAGCTCTAAACTATAAGCCAAATACAGATTGTTGGAATACATTGGAATGCATAGAGCATTTAAACAGATACAGTGCGTTTTATTTGCCAAAAATTCAAAATAAGATTAGCAATAGTAAACTGCCTCAGGAGTTATCATTTAAGTTTTCATGGTTGGGAAGTTATTTTTGTAAAATGATGTTGCCTCAGCATAAAATAAAGAAGATGAAAACGTTTAAAGATAAAAATCCTATAAATGAAATTTTAGATTTGAATGTAATTGACATTTTTTTGAACCATCAAAGTCATACTTTACAGCTTTTAGAACATTCTAGGAAAATAAGTTTGCGTAAAATAAAAATCCCTACTACAATTGCTTCATTTGTAAAACTAAATTTGGGTGATACTTTTCAGTTTATTATTAATCACAACCTAAGGCATTTGGCACAGATTGATAATATAATGTTGGCATATAAAAATGAATAAAGAAGAATAGAAAATGAGTTTTATGAATATTCAAGATAAATTATTACTCACCAATCAATCATCTGAAAGATTAAAATTTAGAAAACTAGAACCTAGCGATTTTAATAATTGGTTACAATTTTGTGAAGAACAAAGCTCATTGCAACATATTTGGCCCGGCGACGAAAAAACACCTTTTGAAAAATGCACCCTTTGGTTTGATAAAGTTTTTTATAGGTATAAAAATAGTTTGGGAGGAATGAATGTTTTACTGGATAAAGTTACCAATGAATTTATTGGCCAATGTGGATTGCTTATTCAGAAAGTGGATGGAGAAGATGAACTGGAAATTGGCTATTCTCTAATGCCAAAACATAGAGGAAAAGGATATGCCATAGAGGCAGCTATTAAATGTAAAAATTATGCTTTTGAAAATAATATTGCCAACTCAATAATTTCAATTATACATCCTTTAAATATTGATTCAGCTAAAGTTGCTATTGCAAATGGAATGATGCTCGAAAAGCAAACAACTTATACCGGCGTAACAGTAAATATTTTTAGAATTAATAGGAGTGCTTGGCTTACTGGTATTTGAAAATTTAATATCTAAACTTCTATTTTCAGAAAAATATGGTTTGTATAGCTTTTGTTTTGGAGTAAATTAGCATTTTTAATAAATCAGTTTTAAATTGGCAAATTATTAAAAGATGCAAAAAAAAGCTGCACAAGGCAGCTTTACTATTTTTAAGAGGTGTTTAAAATTTATTTTAAACCCTTTTCGTCTGATACTGTAAGCTTATGGCGACCTTTTGCTCTACGGCTAGCTAAAACTTTTCTACCATTTGCTGATTGCATTCTTTTACGAAAGCCGTGCACAGTTTTTCTTCTTTTTTTATGAGGTTGGAAAGTACGTTTCATTGTTTTAAATTTTCTTCAATTGTTTTGTAAAAAAGTTTCAACTTACAGTAGTCACCATACCACCGTTTGTGAAAGGTTGGCAAAAGTAGGGAAACAAACTAAAACGGCAAAAACATTAATAAAGTTTTTGCCGTTTTTAATTATTAACAAAATAATTAGTGCATAATTGTTATCTGTTGTTTAGCAACAATAGCACCTGTTTTATTATTGGTAACTTTTATAAAGTAATTTCCGTTAGATAATGCTTGTAAAGAAACATTATTAGCTACATTAGCCTCTAATCTTATGTTTTGTTGGGTTAATACCCTTTTTCCTTCTTGAGTAAATACTTCAACTGTTGCTTTGTCAATTTTTGTGTTAGTACTTACAAATAAACTACCTTTTGTTGGATTTGGGAAAATTGTAGCTTCAAAAGCTTTCTCATCCAATTTTACAATTTGTATATTGGAGTATAAAATCTTATCAGCATCTATCATTTTTAGTCTGTAATAATAAGTTCCAGATAAAATGCCAGTTTTATCTTCCAAATTGTAAGTTGTATTGCTAGAAAAGTTATTCTTAGGCTTTAAGCTTCCAATTTCTAATGGATTTTCAAAGCTTGGATTGTTACTTCTTTCAACTATGTATTCTCTCATGTTTATTTCGCTTGCTACAATCCATTGCAATTGAGGGGTTTTGTTTTTTATTGAAGCTAAAAATGATATTAGTTTTACTGGCAATGGAGGGCAAGTAACACCACTTGTATTCATATGCATTACAGCCCCAGTTCTTCTGCCAGCGGCTCCACGATTTGCCATTTTAGCACGTACAGCCCACCAATTTTCAACATAGCTGTCCATATTGCTTAAGGTGATGCTTGTTGTGTTAGTAGACCCAACTAATTCCATTTTAGAAACTCCTAATTTAAAAACATCATATCCAGTGGCTCCAGGTACAGCATTCCAAGAAACTGTTGAACGTCCTGTGCACACTTCAGTAAAACTTACACCAGTTGGTACACCTAAAATTACAAATGTTGTATCACTTATATCGCTATATGCATTATTGTTTGCCGAAACTCGTATTCTGCCTTGGGCAGTTGGTGTATTTGGTACAACCCAATCTAAATGTCTTAAACTGCCAGCCTCACCTAGCACAAATGTGTGTAAATTTTGCCATGTAGAGCCATTGTCTCCTGAAAATTCTATTTTAAGAAAATCGTTATCGTCGCTAGGGGCATCCCATCTTAATCTTTCAGTTTCACCTGGTACAAAACTTTCACCACCAAAAGGACTGGTAACTGTAATTACATTTTGCATAATGTATTCTATAACTACAAAATAATTTTGTGGACCAGTAGGAATGTTAAATCCTCTAACTTTCAAAGTATAGGAGCCAGCTGAAGGATTATTTAGTTGTACTTGTTCCACATTATTTAAATGATCGTTTCCTAAAGTAGCTGGAGCATCTATTGTACTTAAATCTGGTGATACTGTTGGATCTAATAGCCAAGGCATGGTTGTAGTATTATTGCTGTTTTGTTGTACATCAATATCAATATCATTTATTAAAGCTTGTGCAGCTCCAGAGTTTGCTGCTACATCGTTCCAATATACCATGATTTTTGCAGTTTTAACACCAGAAGGAATATTGATTTCATGTGTATTTAAAGCAGCTTGTCCAATTTGGCCAGACAAAAATCTTACGTCTTCAACACATTTAACTGCTTTAGTCATGTTTATTCTACCCCAGCCAAAACTAAAGTCTGGTCCTGGATAGCCAATATCATCTGCTGTATTCAAAGCAATAGCTTTTATTAATGCACCATTTGGTTCTACATTGTTAAATTTTGCCTTGTAAGCTTGTACAAGAACAGCTAAACTACCAGCAATTGCAGGGCAAGCCATTGATGTGCCACTTATTGTACCATATGTATTACTAGGATAAGTAGATGTTACTGAAGTTCCAACAGCACTAATATCTGGTTTAATTCTTCTATCGGCAGTAGGCCCTTTGCTGCTCGAAGAGCTTAATACATCTGCCTTTGTTACATTGGCAACAGTTATTACGTTTTTTCCTGCTTTAAAGCCTCCTGTAATTGTTCTCCAACCGCTACTTATTCCACCACAACTTGTGTTGCCAGAATTGCCGGCACTGTGTACGTGATTCATTAAAGGATAAGTATTAATTAAAACATCACTTGTTCTAGCATCGCTAGTATAGCCACTATTGCAAGTTTGTCCAAGAGAATGTGACGTAACCCTAGTATTATCATTATTATAGATTGATGGATAGGCATTATAATCTGCATAACCATCATAAGTGATAAGATTAGCACCAGGAGCTTGCCCTCTTACTCTTGGTCTAAAATTTGGAGCTCCTAAAATTATTCCACTGCAATGATCTGCATGTGTATTGCCAGCAGACATGGACGTTGCTCTGTTTTCTAATCTTCCAGTAAAATCAATATGTGGCCCTACAAAACCATCATCTCCAATTACAACAGTTACGCCAGTTCCATCTAATTTTTTTCCATTGAAATAATTATCAGTAGTATTTATAGCGTTATTTCTATGGTTACTTATTCCTTGATCATCATCCAAAGAAGGTGGGGCTCCAATAGGCTCAATGTATTGCACAAATGGAAAAGAAGCAATTTTTTGAATATTTGCAAAAGAAGTTGATACAGATAAAACATCATTTAATAAGCTGTTGTTAGTAGAAAAACTAATGCCATTTTGCTGAAAAACTTCAATAACTCTTTGTTTTGATAAAGATGGGTTAAAGTTAACATCTATTGTATATACATCTGGGTGCTGATAAGCCCAGTTTATAGATGAAGGGTCTAACAATGATTTATCAATTTTGAATTTAGATTCTAATTGTAGAACTCCAGAACTGCTAAATGAACTTAGAATATTAAAATTATAATTAGCTGGGAAGCTAGCGAAATAAGTATTTTTCGGCAGATAATCAAAGAACCTAACCCCAGTGTTTTCTAAAGTTAATTTTTGCTCTAAGGTTGGAATTACGTTGAATTGTACACATAAATAATATCTACCTTCAAATAACGAACTTGCAAATTTCACAGCATTATTTGTAGGATTTAAACTTGGTTCACTATTAAAAACAGTGGCTGTTTTTAAATAAATTGGCTGTTGTGAATTTGCACAAAAGTTGATAGCAAAATATGCTAGTAACAATAACGAAATTTTTTTCATGTGTTGATACGTAATTAAATTTAAAACAAAGAACAAAGAAACAACAATTTTGTTGCCTTTGTTAAAATTGAAATTAAAATTTTAACAGATAAATTTATTCAATTGATTGAAAAAAGATTAAACCATAAATTGTTCTTTCAAACTTAATTAGCTGAAATCTGTTTTTGGAATTGTCAAAAAACAGTTAGAGTAATGAATTATCTAGTTTTTATTATTTTAAATTGATAAATTGTCATCCATAAAAATAAGCCAGTACAATATATTAGCAATTGTTGGAGCTTAATACTTAAAAGGATTTCTTTTATAAAAGAGGATATATTTTTTAATATTTAACCAAAAAGCCATTATCATATAAATGATTATTGGAGAACCAAAGGTTAAAAAGGAAATATAAATAAACCACATACGTATTTTACTAGATGCAATTCCTATTTTTTCGCCAATGGCAGTGCATACGCCAAAAGCATTAAGTTCCAAATATGCCCTAAATTTATTCATATTGGTTGCAATGTAAAGGTTTTTATCGGGTTTAAAAACAAGTTTTACATTATTTTGTTGTTACATTTGCTCGATTTTATAAGATTTTAATAAAAACTGTTTAATTTTTTAAAGAATATCAAAAAATAAAATTAAGCTAATTGATTTGACTACTAAAAATCAATAGTGATATTGAATAAAACTTTGTTAGTTTTTATTGATAATTGTCAAATCATAAGACTAGTAGGAGTAAATATTTTTTAGATAATAATCAACAGTTAACAAATATTAAATCATAAATATTAAACAATAAATACTATGGCTTTCGACCTATCAATGATTAAAAAAGTGTATGCAGAAATGCCTGCTAAAGTAGATGCTGCTAAAGCTGCTTTGGGCAGACCTTTAACACTTAGTGAAAAAATTCTTTTTGCCCATTTGCACAGCGATATGAAGTTAGAAAACTTTGGTCGTGGTAAAAGTTATGTTGACTTTGCACCAGACCGTGTAGCTATGCAAGATGCTACTGCACAAATGGCTTTATTACAATTTATGCAAGCTGGTCGCCCAACTGTGGCTGTGCCAAGTACAGTGCATTGCGATCATTTAATTACTGCTAAGGACGAAGCTAAAAAAGATTTGGCTGTTGCTAATGCCGAAAGTAAAGAAGTGTATGATTTCTTGGCTTCTGTATCTAATAAATATGGTATTGGTTTTTGGAAACCTGGTGCAGGTATTATTCACCAAGTTGTTTTAGAAAATTATGCATTCCCTGGTGGTATGATGATTGGTACAGATAGCCATACTGTAAATGCTGGTGGTTTAGGTATGATTGCCATTGGCGTTGGTGGTGCAGATGCTTGTGATGTTATGGCAGGCTTGCCTTGGGAACTTAAATGGCCTAAACTTATTGGTGTAAAATTAACAGGAAAATTAAGTGGTTGGACAGCACCTAAAGACGTAATTTTAAAAGTAGCTGGTATTCTTACTGTAAAAGGTGGTACTGGTGCTATTGTTGAATATTTTGGAGAAGGTGCAACTGCAATGAGCTGCACAGGTAAAGGTACAATTTGTAATATGGGTGCCGAAATTGGAGCTACAACTTCTACTTTTGGTTATGATGAAAGCATGAGTAGATATTTAGCTGCTACCGGTCGTGAAGAAATTGCTTCTTTGGCAGATGGAATTAAAGATTACTTAAATGGCGATGCTGAATGTTATGCAGAGCCTGAAAAATATTTCGATCAAGTTATTGAAATTAATTTGAGCGAATTAGAACCACACTTAAACGGGCCTTTCACTCCAGATTTAGCAACTCCAATTAGCAAAATGAAAGAAGCTGCTGCTGCTAATGGCTGGCCTACAAAAGTTGAAGTTGGTTTAATTGGTAGCTGTACCAACTCTTCTTATGAAGATATTAGCAGAGCTGTTAGTTTAGCTAAACAAGTAAGTGAAAAAGGCTTAACCACTAAAGCTCAATACACCATTACTCCAGGTTCTGAACAAGTTAGATATACCATTGAAAGAGATGGATTTTTAGAAGTGTTCGATAAAATAGGTGCTACGGTTTTTGCTAATGCTTGTGGCCCTTGTATTGGTATGTGGGATAGAATGGGTGCTGAAAAACAAGAACGCAATACCATTGTACATAGCTTTAATAGAAATTTTGCAAAACGTGCAGATGGTAATCCTAACACTATGGCATTTGTTGCTAGTCCAGAGTTAGTAACTGCTTTAGCCATTGCAGGAGATTT
>JBMLOQ010000106.1:16355-52445 GCA_049242885.1 Chitinophagaceae bacterium | reverse complement strand
GAAAGTGATGAAGGAAAATACCAAGTACAGAAATTATTAATTAATAAAAATTAGCATTAACAACAAAACTGTCATGCTTAAATCAGTGTTCTATTGTGTTTTTAAATACTAGTTTAAATTATTTATAAAAACAACTTAATCAATACTAAATATAAATTCTTAACAAACCATTTTGTTGACGTTAATGCAAAGAATTACTTCTAGAAGCTTAATACTAAAAAAAGCCAATAACAGTAATTGAAAATAAAACTAAATAGATTCAATTAGTTTAAAAATATAATTGAGAAGATTAATACAAAAAATCCTGTAGGCCTGATATTATTTGCTTTAAAAACAGGGTTTGTTGAATTATAGTGAAATTGGAACTTCCAAGTAAACCTTTTTATACTTTCTTTGTTGTTTTACAAAGTAATTTAATGACCATAATTCCTCTTTCTGAAGGTAGTTTTACAATTGATAAAACCAAACAATTTGTTCCATTTAACCCTACACAAGATGATTTACTAGATAGAAGTAGTGGAAGTTTATTAGTAGAAGTGCAACCGTTTTGTATAATCACTGATAAAGATGTTATATTGCTAGATACTGGACTAGGTTTTAGTAATAATGGACAGTTGCAACTGCATAAAAACTTAATTGATAATGGCATTCCACCTGAGCGTGTTACTAAAGTTTTACTGAGCCATTTACATAAAGACCATGCAGGTGGTATAAGTTATTTGCACGAAGGTGAACCAACCTTAAGTTTTGACAATGCTACTTATTACGTTCATCATCAAGAATTTGAAGTTGCAAGACAACAAGGTTTTCCTTCTTTTATTTGGGAAGAAATTGCAATACTCGAAAATCACGTACAGTTAGTTTTATTACCCAACGAAGGTACCATTGATGGATATATAAAACACCAAGTTACCCATGCACACAGCCCACAACATCAAGTATTTTGGATTGAAGAAGATGGGGAAATTATTTTCTTTGGTGGAGATGATGCACCACAATTAAAACAAATGAAAAATAAGTTTGTAGCTAAGTATGATTTTGATGGTAAAAAATGCATGCAATTAAGGCAGCAATGGTGGCAGCAAGGAGCAATTGAAAAATGGAAATTTTTATTCTATCACGACATTGAAACACCTGTAGCTATTAGTTCGTAAGCTTATTTACATTGCCATCTTTTGAAATTTGAATTAATTCTTTGTCTTCCAAAAAACGTATCACTTGCCAAGTATGCTTTTTATTGTACAATTTTAATTCTTGTTCAAGATTATTAATGCTAATAGGAAAATTAGTTTGCAATATTTTATGTTGAATTTCCTCAAACTTTTTAGCATCCATTGGTCTCTGTTTATCTGCTAAGCAATTATCGCAAATGCCACATTTTATGATAGTTTCATCATTAAAATATTCTTGAATTAAAACATTTCTACAAGCCAATTTACTTATGATGTATTTTATAAATTCGAAAGTTTTTTGTTCAAAAATATTTTTTTGCTTTTGATGTGCTTGCTCATCAAATTGTATATAATGTGCAGATGCTCTGTTGTAATTAAAAAACAACTGAGGTGTAGTTTTCGATGGCGTATACTGCAATATTCTTTGCAAATGAAGTTGGTTTAAAACTTGTATTATTTTGGTTGTACTAGCGTTACAAACTTTTGCCAAAAACTTTTCGTTTATTAAACATTCATTATCAAAAATGCCTTCATAGCTTCTTAATAAAGCTTTAATTAAAATATCAAAATTGGGGCTATTTAGTTCTATTTGCTCTAATGTAAATCTATCTGTTGAAAACACAATTTTACTTCCATTAAATGCCAATTCATTAAAAACTAAATGACCGTTTTTTTCCAAAGCTTTTAACGAATTAATTACAACAAAAATATCGTAGTTAAATACTTTGCAAAACTGTAATAAATCAAAATCAAAATACATTCCTTCTCCTACGCCTACAGGTATTTGTAAAAAATTAGCAAGATTTTGATACACATCTTTCACTACTTCAATTTTCGGAAACTTAACATTGGCAAGATTTTTAAGTTTCATAATATCTTGTGCATCA
Organism: Chitinophagaceae bacterium; assembly: GCA_049242885.1. GTDB lineage: Bacteria > Bacteroidota > Bacteroidia > Chitinophagales > Chitinophagaceae > CAIVPM01. The sequence continues at coordinate 50,386 of JBMLOQ010000106.1, read as the reverse complement.
TACAAAAGTATAGCATAGGCTTTGGCATTATCTCTTCCTGCACGTCCAGCTTCTTGGTAATAATTTTCAATATTCTCTGGCACATCAAAATGAATTACTGTTCGCACATCTGGCTTATCAATTCCCATTCCAAATGCATTTGTACTTACCATTACACGTACTTTATTTTTTATCCAATTATCTTGCACTTGCTCTCTTTGTTCCATGGGTAATCCAGCATGGTAAAATGTAGATGCAATATTTTGTTCATCTAATATTTGCTGTACCTTTTTTGTTTGTTTTCTATTACTACAATATACAATACTACTACCTTGTACACTTTGTAAAATTTGTATTAGTTTATTTACTTTAGATTCTGTTTTAAATACCGAATAAGAGATATGTGGTTTGAATAAAGACTGCTTAAAAACTTCAACATTTTTTAATTGCAATTGCTCAATTATATCTTCTTGTACCGCATTTGTAGCACTTGCAGTTACTGCAATAATGGGTATTTTTTCAGCTGTATTTATTAAGTTGATAATTTTGGTATAAGCAGGTCTAAAATCATGACCCCACTGGCTTATACAATGAGCTTCATCAATAGCTATTAAATTTATGTTTAATTGTGACGCATACTTTTTGAATAAGTAAGTGGTTAATCTTTCTGGCGAGGTATAAATAAACTTATACTTACCGTGCAAAGTATCAATCAATATTTTTTCAATAGCTTGGTAAGACAAATTACCAGTGATGGCAACTGCACTAATGTTTTTTTGGAGCAAACTTTGCACTTGGTCTTTCATCAAAGCTAATAAAGGAGAAACAACAATACATACTCCATCAATAAGCAATGCAGGTATTTGATAGCACAAAGATTTTCCACCCCCAGTAGGTAAAATGGCCAAAACATTTTTACCTTCAACCACTGCATCAATAATTTGTTGTTGGTTGCCCCTAAAAGCATTATAGCCCCAATAATGGTGTAATATTTGTTGTGGTGTACTCAATAGCAAACGAAAATAAGCAGTTGCTTAAAATTTTCCTTATTTAGAATAATTTTAACCCAAACAATAACAAAGATTCTAATACTAAAAAATATGAAATCAATTAATTCACTTTAAAAATTTAGTTTTCATCTTTAAAAACTACACCTACTTTCGCTTGTTGAAAAAAAATTAATTATAACATATATGTTACCTTCTTTATATGCACTTACTTACGATGATATTCAATTAGTGCCTGCATTTTCTGCTGTTTCATCTCGTAAAAGCATTAATTTAATTTCCAAAGTTTCAAAAAACTATTCACTTATTCATCCAATTGTAGCAAGTTGTATGGATACAGTTTGTGAAGGTGAAATGGCTATTGCTTTAGCCGAAATGGGAGGTGTAGGTTGTATTCATCGATTTATGAGTATAGAACATCAAGCAGATGAAGTAAAAAGTGTAGCTAATGCCGTAAATTCTAATCCTATAAAAGAAGTTTGGGCTGCATTAACATCTTTACAAAAAAACATTCCTATAATGGCAGCAGTAGGTGCAAATGCAGATTTTGTAGAGCGTGCCACAACTTTGGTAAATGCTGGTGCCAATATTATTTTAATTGATGTTGCACATGGGCATCATCAAAATGTAAAAGATGCTATTGCAACCTTAAAAAATTGCTTGCCAAACTATGTAGATGTAATTGCAGGTAATATTGCAAGTGCCACTGCTGCTAAAGATTTGCAAACCTGGGGTGCAGATGGTTTAAGAGTTGGTGTTGGTGGTGGAAGCCTTTGCACTACTAGAATAAAAACTGGATTTGGCGTGCCAAACGTAACTTGCTTACAACAAATTGTAGAAGTTGCTACAGTTCCTGTAATGGCTGATGGAGGTATAAGAACTAGTGGCGATATAAGCAAAGCATTAGCCCTTGGTGCATCTTGTGTAATGCTGGGTTCTTTAATTGCTGGCACAAAAGAAGCTCCAGGACAAGTAATAGAGAAACCAAATGGCTTATACAAACGATACAGAGGTGCAGCAAGTTTAGAAACCAAAACTGTACATAATCAAGAGCAAAGAAATGTAGAAGGTGAAAGCACTATAATTCCATTTAAAGGTGGTGTAAAATTTGTTGTAACTGGCTTGCTAGATGGTGTAAGAAGTGCTTTAAGCTATGGCGGTGCTAGCAATTTAGCCAATTTTAAACCAGAGTTTGTGGTAGTTTCCAATGCTGGCTTGGCAGAAGGAAAACCACATTTAATAATGTAAAATATAAAAATGATTGTAGATAGAAAAATTGCACCTGCAATTACAAATACTGTTGATCTTCCCTTACAACTTAAACCTTATAGTTTTTTTGAATTAGATAATAAGGTGCCAGTTTATGCTATTGAAGCTGGGGCACAAGATGTAGTAATGCTTGAACTTGTTTTTGACGCTGGCAATTGGTACGAAGAAAAAAATATTGTAGCTGCAACTACAAATTTTTTACTTAAAAATGGCACATCAACAAAAAATGCTTTTGCAATAAACGAAAGCTTCGATTACTATGGAGCTTACTTAAACAGAAACTGTTACAACGAAACAGCAACTATTACCCTTCATTGCCTAAGCAAACATTTACACAAAGTATTACCCTACATTACTGAACTTATTAATGATAGTGTTTTCCCAGAAAAAGAGTTAGACATTTATAAGCAAAACCAAAAGTTAAAATTAGAAGTTAATTTAAAAAAGTGCGATTTTGTAGCCAATAGATTGATTGATGAATATGTTTACGGCATTGATCATCCTTATGGGAAATATACTTCTATTGTTGACTATGATGCCTTAACAAGAGATGATATTGTAGCTCATTATTCTCAGTTTTATAAACATGGAAATTGTAAGGTATTTATAGCAGGAAAATTGCCATTAGATTATCAATCTTCAATAAATAAAGCTTTTGGAAAACTAACTTTAAATACTAATACAACATCTCAAAAAACCTATATACAAAAACCTGCAAAGCAAAAAAAGTATCATTTAATAAATGATGAAAATGGTGTACAAGCAAGTATAAAAATAGCTATGCCATTTCCAAATCGCAAACATCCAGATTTTGTAAAAACTCAAGTGCTAAACAACGTTTTTGGTGGATTTTTTGGTAGCAGATTAATGGAAAATATTAGAGAAGATAAAGGCTACACTTATGGCATTCATAGTTATTTGCAAAACCATATGGACAACACCGCTTGGATGATAACTACTGAAGCTGGTAGAGATGTAGCACAGGCCACAATTGATGAGATTTATAAAGAGATGGCTATTTTACAAAACGAGTTGATTGAGGAAGACGAATTAAGTCTTGTACGCAATTATATGATAGGAAGTTTGTTGGGCGATTTAGATGGCCCTTTTCAAATAATTGGTAGATGGAAAAGCTATATTTTAAATGGATTAGACGAAGCTTATTTTAATAAGGCAATTGAAACTATTAAAACAGTTACAGCCGAAGAATTACAAAGCCTAGCAAAAAAATACCTGAACAAAGAAAATTTTTATGAGCTAATGGTGGTGTAACGCATTACAATAGTAAATCTAGTTTATTATTTCACTTAAATATTTTAGCCTAATAAACTAGATTTTTTAAGCAACTGTATTAACCTTCTACAGCATCCAACTCTACTCTTAAATTTTCAATAATAAATTCTTGGCGTTGTGGGGTGTTTTTACCCATATAATATTCAAGCAACTGTTGTATATGGTCACCTTGTTCTAATATTACTGGCTGAAGCCTCATATCTTTATTTATGAAACGTTCAAATTCTTCGGGGCTTATTTCTCCCAAACCTTTAAACCTTGTAATTTCTGGTTTTGAACCCAGTTTTTTCATGGCTGCTTGCTTTTCTGTTTCGTCGTAGCAATAAATTGTTTCTTGCTTATTACGTACTCTAAACAATGGTGTATCTAGAATAAACACATGATTTTGCTTTACAAGATCTGGGAAAAACTGCAAAAAGAAAGTCATCAAAAGCAAACGAATATGCATTCCATCAACATCGGCATCGGTTGCAATTACTATGTTTTTATATCGTAAACCATCTAATCCGTCTTCTATATTAAGGGCATGTTGTAGCAAGTTAAATTCCTCATTTTCATATACAATTTTTTTGGTGCTTCCAAAAGTGTTTAAAGGTTTACCCCTAAGGCTAAAAACGGCTTGGGTATCTACGTTTCTTGCTTTTGTAATACTTCCACTAGCACTATCCCCTTCTGTAATAAAAATTGTACTATTGTTTTGCAATGCTATAAACGCTTCTTTATTTTTTGCAGGCACATCATCATTTAAATGCACTCTACAATCTCTTAGTTTTTTATTGTGTAAGTTGGCTTTTTTGGCACGCTCATTAGCTAGTTTTCGTATGCCACTCAGTTCTTTTCGTTCCTTTTCACTTTGCTCAATTCTCTTTTTTAAAGCCTCAGCAATTGTGGGATTTCTGTGTAAATAATTATCCAATTCCTTTGCCAAAAAATCTTCTATAAACTTTTTCATGCTTGGACCCTTATCATACACTACACTACTACCCAATTTGGTTTTTGTTTGGCTTTCAAAAACAGGCTCTTGTACCCTTACACTTACTGCTGCTACAATACTTTGGCGTATATCGGCTACGTCATAATCTTTCTTATAAAAATCTCTAATTACTTTTACATACCCTTCTCTAAAAGCTTGTTGGTGTGTACCTCCTTGTGTTGTGTATTGTCCGTTTACAAAGCTAAAAATATCTTCACCATAATCATTATTATGGCTAATAGCTACTTCTATATCTTCGGCTTTTAAATGTATTATTGGATAGCGTAATTCATCGGCATTCGTTTTTCTTGTAAGCAAATCGAGTAATCCATTTTTGCTAACATATCTTTTATTATTGAAGTTAATAATTAATCCTGCATTAAGATAGCAGTAATTCCAAACTTGATTATCTACATACTCATGCAAAAATTTATAGTTTGTAAAAATAGTTTCATCTGGTGTAAAAGTTACTAGGGTTCCATTTTCTTCAGTAGTTGTGGTTTCTTTGTATTCCTTAATTAATACACCTTTACTAAACTCTGCAACTTTGGTTTTACCTTCTCTAAAACTTTCTACTTTAAAAGCACTGCTCAAAGCATTTACAGCCTTTGTACCCACCCCATTTAAACCTACACTTTTTTGAAAAGCCTTACTATCGTATTTTGCTCCTGTATTTATTTTACTAACTACATCAACCACTTTGCCAAGTGGAATTCCACGTCCATAATCTCTTATGGTTACTACTTTTTGTTGAATTGATAAATCAATATGCTTTCCAAAACCCATTGTATGTTCATCAATACAATTATCCATTACCTCTTTTACCAATACATAAATGCCATCGTCAGGGGCACTTCCATCACTTAATTTACCAATGTACATACCTGGACGAAGACGAATATGTTCTTTCCAATCGAGGCTTTTAATATCTTCTTCGTTATAGTTGCTTACTGCCATGTTGAATTTTTTATAACCACTTTAAAGAAAACTACATTGTTTCTTTTTAATTAAAATTTGTAAAAACGCAAAGTAGGTGATTGAAAAAACAAAAACGTTTTTGTGGAAAAACAAACCAATTTTAAGCAGCTTTTTTAAGTAGTTGCTTTTTTACGCTATAAGCTAAAACTAACGTACAAGCTATAACTAGCATACTCAAATAACCTACAATTGGGTAATGTTCTAATTTACCAGATGGCGACTTGGTTACTATCATTCCAGCCAATAAAGTAGATAAACCTACAAAAGCAGAAGTTACACAACTATTAAAACTTTGAAAACTTCCTCTATATTTTGGCTCAACAACATTGCTAATTATAGCTTGTGCTGGAATGTTTCTACTACTGCTAAACACAAACCAAATACCTGTAAGTGTAAGTACAAAATAATATGGCAAAACATACAATTGAGTAATAAAATAAATGGGTATTAAACTAGCAATAGCAAATACAGTGAAAACGGTAAACTTACCAAATTTATCGGCTAATTTTCCTGCAATTGGTGCACTAAACATAGTGGCTAATCCACCAACTATATATACTAAATTTCGCTGCCATTCGCTAAAACCTACATTAAATTCCATAAAAGGGTTTAAAAAGGGGATAATGATAAAATGCCCTAGCATTAAAGTGCCACCAAATAAAAATGCTGTAATGTTTAAACGCTTGGCTATTATAACTTTTATAATATCAATTGCTTTTTCGTGGCTTCCATCAACACTTAAATGCTTAGTAACATTTGGCAAGTTTAAATATACCAATACAATTATAACTGATCCTAAACCTGCAATAAAAAAGAAAGGCATGTGCCAACTAAATCTTCCAGCTAAAAATAAACTTAGAGGAACACCTACAACACTAGCTACTGAGAATGCTGAGAATAAATACCCCATTGCAGTAGCTCTTTTTTCATACTCAAAACTATCGGCTACTATACTTAATACTTGAGCACCAATAATACCGCCAAACAAACCTGCAACTATTCTACTTAATAAAAGTAAAAAAGCAGAGGGAGCAATACCACAACAAAAAGTACCTAATATAAAGCCAGTATAGCCAAAAAGTAAAATATGCTTTCTATCAAACCTATCTACAAAAAACATAGCTATTAATCCACTTACAAAAGCACTAATACTATATGACGCTACTATTTGACTAAAATACTGTGTGCTAATTTTAAAATAAGGAATAAGCAAGTTACCCAAAGGCATCATTACCATAAAATCTAAAATATGCGTAAAGTTGATGCTAGCAAGGAGTAATACTATAATACGTTGTTGATTTGTCATAAAACTGCAAAGAAAGTATCATTTGTTTTTGAAAACAGAAATACCTTTTACAAGGCTAAAAAACTATAATACATTTGCCACTTTAAATGAATTATATGCACAGAAAAGCAAATAAAATTGTTGCTAACTGGATATTTTTAGGTGTTGCAATGTTAATTATTCAGGTTTTATTGGGAGGAGTTACAAGGCTTACTGGTAGTGGACTATCAATTACAGAATGGAAGCCAATTATGGGTTTTTTGCCTCCTTTAAATGAAGCTGATTGGCAACAAAGTTTTGATAAATATAAAAATATTGCTCAATACAAGTATATACACCATCATTTTACTCTTGATGATTTTAAATTTATATTTTTTTGGGAATGGTTTCATAGGCTTTGGGCAAGAGTTATAGCTATTGCATTTGCCATTCCTTTTATATACTTTTTAATAAAAAAATATATAAAACCAGTAATGATAAGGCCACTAGTTATTTTATTTTTACTAGGAGCACTGCAAGGAGCAATTGGTTGGATTATGGTAAAAAGTGGATTAAACGATCAAGATGTTTATGTAAGTCATATAAAACTATCTATTCACTTTGTAAGTGCAATGGTGTTAATTGTATATGCATTAATAGTTGGTTTAAGTTTAATAACACAAGAAAACACTTATTTAAATTACACAACTACATCGTCATTTACAAAGTTTACTTACTGTTTAATTGCTTTACTTGTAGTTCAATTATTTTATGGAGCATTTATGGCAGGCTTAAAAGCTGCCAATGCTGCACCTACATGGCCAAGTATTAATGGCGACTTTTTGCCAATTAATAATAAAGTTAGCGTTGTAGATTTTTTATTCTTCAATAAAATAAGTATCCACTTTATACATCGTGGCTTAGCTTATTTATTGGTTGCTTTATCTATTTATTGGTATATAAAAGCCAAAACAATAAAAGCTTCTAGCCTATTTACAACTTACAAATTTTTACCAATTGTTGTAGTAATAAGCCAAGTAATTTTAGGAATTGTAGCTGTACTTATTAGCCCTAAAATTGTATTGGGAAGCTTTAGAAGTTTTGAGTGGGTGGCTCTCATTCATCAACTTACAGGAATGGTTTTATTGTTAAGTTTTTGTGGGGTGATTTTCATTGCTAATAGGGAAAAAGCATAGCAGAAGTTTAGTTTTTATCAAAAAGAGACTGTTGATTTTCTGAAATTGAATTGAATACAAATTCTTATATTTTTTATTCGTTACATAAAAGCATGCTCCATCAATTTTAATATATGCATTACATTAGTTATATTAGCTATTAGAAAAAACTCTTTACTTAATTTACAAATAGCTTTCAACTAGGTTGATGATACACTACTAATATCATTTTGTGCATTGATAACTCTATTTTCTATTGTATTTCCTTTACTGCCACTTATATGTTTTCTACAATTAATAGCTCCACAATTACAATCAAAAGCTTGTGCTGTTTCGTTTAAAAACATTTCGTAATCAAGCGTTAATTCTTCATTCTTGCTAATGTTTCTTGTGGCAATTACATTTAATCCTTCGTAAGCAGTATTGGCGTTGCAATGGTGATTTTGAGGTGCCCATTGAGCAGCATCATTATCCCACAAAATAAAAACATGTTCACTTATTGGGTATGCATACGCAGCAAAATCTTGTTGCTGTTTGTGGTTGTAATGCTTATTTACAAAAGGTTTTGTTACTATTCTTTGTGCTTTTTCTTCTCCTTTAAAAATAACTTCTCCTTTAGCAATATTTCTTACAGCATAAATACCAAATCCTGCAGTACTACTTCCTTTTACAAAATATAATTTTTGCTTTTGTGTATGCCTGTAAATACCTTCATCAATAATCTGTTTTAAAAAACCTTGCTTGCCAATTGTACTATTATTTAAAATGTAATCTGCACTACCTTCATAACCATCTTCATAAAAAACAGAGCAAGTGAAATTAATTTCCAAAAAAAACAAATTTCCAGCTTCATCCATTCTAAAATCTAATCTTGCATACCCCACACCATTAAAAGCTTTGAATATGTTAATAGCTGCTGTTTGCAGTTGCTTTTTTAATTCTTCATTTTCTACAGATTTGTTTGCATTTGGATGTAGTGAAGATGTTTTTAATTCATAGGTTTTAAAAGCAGCTTCACTATTAAAAATATACTCTATTGGTGTAAATGCATCTACTTCCTTTGTAATTGCATTAGCTGCAACTAAAACAGTAAATTCTTTTCCTGCAATATATTCCTCTACTAGCAATTCATTAAATTGAGTTAGCAATAGTTCTACTTGTAACTTTAACTGATTAAAATTTGTTACTAAAGATTTGTTACTAATTCCAACACTATCACCTTCTTTTGCTGGCTTTACAAATAATGGAAACTTTAATTCAGATTCGATGTTTGCGATAACTGAAATATCATCAACCAAAATATATTTAGGAAAGTTTACGCCTGCACAATAAGCTACATACTTCATTAATACTTTAGGTGGATCATATAAAGTGGTGGTTGGCCCTGTATAAGGCAGATTTAACAACTCTAAGCTTTGTATTACATCTATACTAGGCACTTCCCAATGCAAATAACCTTCACATAAATTTACAAAAACATCATAGTTTTTGCGTTGTAAGTTTTGCAGTTGCTTATATGCAGTTAGTTTGTTTAACAGCACAGTATCAACTACATCATTGGGCAATAAAGGCTGTAGATTTCTAACAGGATCATAATTCTTATAATCAACTTTTGTGGTGCTATAATCGGGTAGTAAAACACAAACTTTCATAAACTTTTCTTTATTGATTGGCAACTTGCTGTAAAGCTAAGTTCAAAATTTTCTCTATAGCACTAGTAAAACTAGCATTGCTGGCTTTTAAAATTGCACCAATTGAAGTATAATTTTCATCCTCACTAATGCCACATTGTGCATTTACTTCGAGTACAAAAAGCTTACCTGTTTTATTGTCTCTTCTAATGTCTGCTCTTGTGTATCCTATTCCTTTGCAAGCTGCAAACGCTTGCCAACTTATTTCTTGCAAAGATTCAATCAATTCAGCAGGTGCTTTAGCATATTCATAAAAATTATCGTTATTGGGCATGGCTGTTTCGTTTTCATAAATTTCCCAAAGTCTATCGAAAGATAAAAACTTTTCTTCTTCGGGTAAAGATGGATGAAAAACTCTTTGCACTGGAGTATAAATTGTAGCTGCTTTTTCATTGTTGTAGTTGCCAATAATAAACACAGTAAACTCATCTCCAACTATAAATTCTTCTGCAATAATGCCATCAATATTTAAGTTCCAACCATTATAGCCTTTTAGCATTTCTGCTACTTGCAATTTGCATTCTATTATATTGTGCACTACATTTTTTACTGATACACCAATACTTCCGCCACTTACACTAGGTTTTAGAATTAATGGAAAGCTAACATTGCATTTAGCAAGCATTTCAACATCATCCATTGTTTTAAGATGAAACCATTGAGGCGAAGAAACTCCATAATTTTCAAAAGCTTTTTTCATTAACGCCTTTGAAGTTGTAATTTCATAAAAATAAGAAGAGGCTCCAGTAAATACTAAATTTTGTTGATGTAAATACTTAATAATACTTACTCCTGGTGTGTTGTTTTGTTCATCACCATCGCAAAGATTTAAAAAAACGGGTGATTTGTTTATTTGTTTTGCTTTATCTATAGCATCATCAATTACTATTTGATAATTATTGAGTTGCACATCAACCCAAAACCACGCTAAACTTAATTCACTAAAAACTTTGTTGTACTCTAATTTGCTCTGAGAAAAATCGTAGTAGTAATCTAAATTATCATTATTAGTTTGCACCCATGGTGCTAATACAAAAATTACATATTGCTTTGTATCAAGTACATTCATTATTGAGGTAACATTTTTTGTACAAATCCAGTTAGTTTATATGTACCCAAAACTTCTTTACTTATAAAAGCTGCACCTTGTATATTTTGTAAGCATTTAGTGTAACCGCAGTTACAAGAAAAAGGTTGAGTCATTTGCCATTCTGTGCTTGGGTAAAAAAAGGTAAGTTCGTCATCGGGTTTAATATTTTGTAAGGCAACCAATTCAAATGTATCTGTATTAAAAAAAACATTGGGATTACAACTATGATTTATATATTGTAAATGCTGTGGTTGCAAAGTAATATGTAAATTTTCACCAATTTGTACTGTTAAATATGTAGGAAAATTTTGCACTAAACCAGATGAAAATTTTTCAATAACATCTCCTTGTTTAAAATAAGTTGTAGCAAGTAAAGCTTGCTCGTTGTTGTGTATTAATAATACTACATTAGCATAGCCATGGGTACTAATAATTTTTGTTGGTGTAGATGTTTGTACTTGCATAATGCTTTGGTAGATTAAAAGAAGTACAAAAAGTTTAATTTAAAAATAAAATAATTTCTCCATTACTCCAATGCTTTATAATATGCCATTATTAAAATAGCACCCAAGTTTTTATGGGGTGGAATATAATCATCAAATCTTTCCTTGGCTTGTGCCTGCTTTGCAAATTTTTGCTCCATATTTTTCCAAACTTGCTGCCATACCAAATCTTTATTTTGCTTTAATGTTTCGAATATGTTTTCTATTAATGCCATATTTATTACACCTGTGCCAACTTGTTTACTTGCTATAATATGAGCTTTGGGGCATATATTCAGCACTTGGCTTAAACTATGATAACCTCCACAACTTCCAAGCAAAACCAATTTTGCTGATGAAGTGATTTGCTTAATACTACTTTTTACATAGTAGCTATGCCCGCGATGTATTACAATTGTTGGAAGTATATTTAAAGAGTCAAGATAATGATTTAGTTTTTGTTGTGCAAGATCATCTAAACCTTTTGTTTCGTCTAAGGCTCTATTAGCATAAATAGTTATTGGAGTGCCATTTATATTACTTACTTCAACCCAAAACTCTTTGCTTACTACACGCCAACCCATGCTTCTAAAAGTATTTACAAAATTGCTAAATGCACCATCACCATCTTTATCGCCATAGAAAAACTGTTGTGCATAAATTTTTCCTTCTTCATTTTTTACATCTGCAACACTTAATTGATAAACATTAGTAATATTTAACGCTTTTGCAACATCAACTTTACCAACGCTATCGTACATATTGAATAACTGTTGGAGTAAAGTATAAATTATAATGCCTTTTTTATTTTTTATGTTTTGTTGCTCTATTAGATTTTGAGCTACTTGAGTATTAATAATTTTTTTAATACTCGAATCTTTAATACTTGCATAACTATCTGCCACATCAACAGCATCTTCAATGCTACCTGTATTTTCAAGACCATTTACAAAGCTTCTCATTAGGTTTTCTGCAACTGGCTTATCCATTCTTTTCAAAAAATCATCCAAGGTATTAAAACCAGAACACATTTTTATAAACTTTCTATATCTATCATAATGTACCAGTTTAAAAAGACTATCCGTTTTAATTTTTTGGATAGTAAATTGCTCAATCATTTTAGCATAAACACCACTAATAAAGCTACTTGTATAAATTTCTTCTTCACCCAAAACTGCTAAAAAGTAAAGTTCTTCAATGCTTAGGTTCTTAATTTTAGCAAACCTTATTGCTGGATTATTTTCATCGTGCAGTGCATTAATTTCATTTATATAAACTTCTACAGCTTTGGCTTTAAGCTTATCTCCTAATACATCCATGGCCAAAGGTTTATTACCTTGCTGTTTTAAAACCTCATAATTCAACTCGGTTTTTACTAAATGTTTATAAAAAGCTTCTTCATCATCAACCAGCTTCAACAAATCTGATATGTTTGACTTTCCGCTTAGCACATCATCTAAAAAAGGAAATAAAAATCTACCTTGATTAGAGGTAGCCATAGCACTCACAGCTTTAACCATTGGATCATTAATGCTTCTTATCAGTTTTCCTAAATCATTATCTGCCGCTGCATAATTATACAAATCCTGTGGATTTTTTTTTGCAAAATCTACAATCAACTCCTCTGCTTGTGGTAAGCTTGGATGTTTGCTTAAAACATTTAAAACCTGTTTAGGATTTTTAATGCAATATTTATAAAGCAATATTTTTTTTGCGTCCTCTAATCCAATATTATCTTTAAAAGATGCTAGGCCAATTATAAAATTACCTACTTCTAAACTTTGATTCTCTATGTAAGGGGCTATACTATTGCTAGCAAGATGAGCTTCCATACAGCTATCAAAAGTTACAATAATATTACCAAGTTCTGTTGTAGGAATGCTTTTAAATTTTGTTTGCAATAAGTAGCTGTTTAAAAAATCATTAACTAGTCGCAACCAAGTAAACTTTCCTCCTTCATTTAATCTATTATGAGTTTCTATTTTAACCCTAAGTGTATAAACAGATTTTCGTAATATTTTAGTTATTTGAAAATTAACTTCGTCATTATCGCTAGCTTTATAAATACTATCAATACCACAATTACTACCAATTATTTTTTGCTGTGTTTTTAGTATATCATCATGAAACAATTGCCTCATCTGAGGAATTTTAGGCATACTATCATAATAAGATTGTGCCATTAAACAATTGTTAAGCAACACTAATAAAATGCAAGTAAAAATTCTACTCATAATTAATAGCACAAATTTACAACTATAATGTTTTGATAGTCAAAATAGATATAAAAGGGTTTGGTAAAAGTTTGGTAATAATTTCATTAAAACACAATTCCTTATCTTCAACCCCTCGTATGAAAAGGGTAATAATTTTATTAAAATGTTGTTTATTATTATCAATAAACAATGCAATTTTTGCTCAAAGCAAAAATTATTGGCAACAACAAGTAAATTATACAATAAATGTAAATTTAAACGATGTGTTGCATAGCTTAGATGGATTTGAAAAGATTGAGTATATAAATAACTCGCCAGACAGTTTGCCTTTTTTATGGTTTCACATTTGGCCTAATGCGTATAAAAACGATAGAACTGCTTTTAGCAATCAGCAATTAACAAACGGTAATGCCGAATTCTATTTTAGTAAGCCTGAAGAAAAAGGGTATATAAATCAACTAAGTTTTAAAGCCAATAATAAAACAATTGCTTTTGAATATCACCCACAATATCAAGATGTAATAAAACTTGTTTTAAATGAGGCTATTCCTCCTAATGGAAAATTGATAATTGAAACTCCTTTTCATGTGCAGCTTCCCAAAAATTTCTCTAGAGGAGGACATATAGATAATGAATATCAAGCCACACAATGGTATCCTAAACCTGCTGTGTATGATAAAAAAGGTTGGCATATAATGCCTTATTTGGATCAGGGTGAATTTTATAGTGAGTTTGGCAATTTTGATGTAACCATTAACACACCAAAAGATTATATTGTAGCATCTACTGGTATTTTACAAAACGAAGAGCAACTAAATGCCTTAAAGGTGCTGGGCAAAAAAAAACCAGAGCAACAAAGAAATTATCAATTTGAAGAAAAACCCAAAAAGGTTTCAAAACCACTAACAGCAAAAAAGAAACCAACTTTAACTAAAACCAAAAATGTTGTAATACCTACTCAAAAAAACAATAAAAAAGAAGTGTTCATCGAGCATCATTTTATACAAAACGATGTGCACGATTTTGCATGGTTTGCAAGCAAAAAATTTTTAGTAGAGTACGATAGTTTATTGTTAGAAAATGGGGTTGTTCATCTATTTGGCTTTTATCCAGCTTCAAAAATGAATGCAAAAGGCAGCACAATTACTGCAAAAAAGGCTATCAAATTTTATAGTGAGCAATTAGGTGTTTACCCCTATAAAACAGCAACAGTTGTGTGTGGCATTCAAAATAAGTTTGATGGCATGGAGTACCCCACTATCACTTATATTAATGCAGATAATAATAAAGCAGATTTGCAAGAAGTAATAGTACACGAACTAGGGCATAATTGGTTTTATGGAATTTTAGCAACAAACGAAAGAACACATCCTTGGATGGATGAGGGTATGAACAGCTTTTACACTAGTAAGTTTTTGCAACAATATAAAAAAGTAACAAACCCACAAGAAGAAGAAAAAAACAAATCAAAATCATTAAAAAAACAACCTAAAAAAATAATTCCAGACAACCCAAGCGAATTAATAATCACAAGCCTACAGCACCTGCAAAAAGCGTTGCCAATTGACACTTCTAGCGAAGCATTTACAAGTGAATTATATGGCATGATGGTGTACGAGCAAAGTAGTAAATGGATGGAAAAACTAGAAGCTTTTTTAGGCAAGCAACAATTTGATGCTGCTATGAAAGCTTATTACAACGAATGGAAATTTAAACACCCTACACCTCAAGACTTTAAAAATAGCATTGAACAAACCACAGGCAAAAACATTGATGCTTTGTATGCCCAACTAAAAAACACACAACCCTTACCAGCTACAAAAAAATCAATAAAACCTGCATTATTTTTAAATTTAAACGAAACCAATAAATACCAATACATAAGTTTTTTACCAACTGCCACTTATAATATGTACGATGGTGTGAGGCTTGGTGCAGCTATTCATAATTATCAATTGCCATTGCCAAAATTGCAGTTTTTTGTAAATCCTTCAATAGGACTGGGAAGCAATAAATTTAATTTTTTTGGCAGAGGCTCTCTGAATAAGTATACTAAAAAGTATTGGCTACAAGCACATTTTGGAGCCCAACATTATACGTACGATAATTTTACAAGCGATGCAGGAAAGCAATATCAGCTAAGCGTTACACGATTTTCTCCTGGTTTAAAAATTACTTTTTACAACGATGATATTAAAAGCAAAGCACGTACACAAGTTGGTTTAAAGATGATTTATTTAAAAGAACAAAACCTGAACTTTAACATAATAAACACCCCAGCTGGCCCAGTTGATGTTATTACAACCCCATCTACAATTAGTTATGTAAACAGATTATACTTTGATAAATGGGACGATAGAGTTTTATATCCTTACCATTTAAATTTTACGGTAGATCAAAGCACAGATTTTATAAGAGCCGCTTTTACTGCAAAGCAATATTTTAATTATGCTTCAAACAAAGGTGGCATAGAAGCAAGATTTTTTGTTGGCAAGTTTTTTTACTTAGGCACTAAAACATTTATAAAACAATTTGAAACGGACAGATACCATTTAAACTTAAGTGGTCCTAAAGGTTATGAAGATTATACTTATAGTGATTATTTTGTAGGAAGAAGTGAGTTTGAAGGTTGGCAGTCTCAACAAATAATGGAGCGTGATGGATTTTTTAAAGTACGAACTGATTTGCTTGGAAGCAAAGTTGGCAAAACAGATGATTGGTTGATGGCTCTGAACTTAAGTGGGGATTTACCAGAAAGCCTAAATCCCTTAGCTAAGTTGCCAATACCTATTAAACTTAAATTCTATGCTGATATTGGAACTTATGCAGAAGCTTGGAAGGATAATCCTGCCACAGGAAGGTTTTTATACAACGCTGGTTTACAATTACCCATCTTTAAAGAAACTATAAATGTTTATTTCCCAATACTAATGAGTAAAGTATTTAGAGACTACAACCTAAGTATTTTAGGAGAAAATGCTTTTAGTAAAACCATAAGTTTTACAATAAACATGAATAAACTAAGGCTAAATAAATTAGCTCCTTCTGTACCATTTTAAATTTGGGCAAAAACAAAAATGTCAATAGTAAAAATTATATATTCTAATGATATTGATGTAAACCTTTGGGATGAATGTACAAAAAAACATCAAGCTCCTATCTATGCTACTTACATGTATTTAAATACATTAGCTGAAAACTGGGCAGCTATTGTGGTTAATAACTATGAAGTACTATTTCCTTTTTGCTATAAAATAAAATTTGGAATTAGGTATTTGTATATGCCTCCTTTTGTGCAACAGCTAGGAATTATTGGCACTGCAACACCAGCAATTTTTAATGCCATTACATCCAAACTATTTTCTTTTGTGAGCTATGGAGATATTATGATAAATGAGTATACCAATACTTTTATAAACAATGAAACAATAGCCAAAACCAACTTTGAATTGCTACTCAATAAACCACACGAAACATTAACACAACAATTTCATACAGATTTTAGAAGACTTACAAAAAGAGCCATTAACAACAATCTACAATATCTTAAAACCAATGATACCAAAGAGGCCTTGGAAATTTACTACAAAATGTATGGCGTAAGATTTGAGAAAACTTCTGAAAAAGATTTTAAGCAGTTTAAACTTATAGCTGATTTATTGCTACAAAAAAATCAATGTTTTATAAGAAAAGTTGTATCACAAGAAAATGAATTGCTAAGTATTAGTCTGTTTTTAAAAGATGATAATAGAATGTACAATTTAGCCAATACCACTACAGAAAAAGGAAGAAAGCTAGCGAGTAATTTTTTGTTGTACAATAATGTTTTGCAAGAGTTTGAAAACAGCAATTTAATTTTTGATTTTGAAGGAAGTGATTTGCCTGGTGTAAAAGACTTTTATAAAATGTTTAAACCATCTGTAATCAATTACTTTCATTGGCATGTCAACCATCTTCCATGGTTTGTGAAGTTGTTTAAAGCATAATATATCTGAGAAACTCAATTGTACCTTCTTAATTCAATGGTTTTATCAATATTACATTACAGTATTTATTTATAATACTAAAGTGCTTACTTTAAGCTACCATTAATTTCCAATACATTAAATCTAGTAAACATATCCTCGCTATACCAATTTTCTGCTCTTGTTTTTTGAACTACTTGTTTGTGTTGTTGCATGCTATATGCAAAGTTTTTTATTGAAGCCTCATCTTCCCAAATACTTAAGGTTGCTTGTTTTATAAATGGAACTTCACCTACACCAAAAGATTGTTTTAATCCCTTAGCTTGGCTCATAGTAGATGCAACTAAGGGCACATGTTGCCAAAATTGTTTTAGCTTACTAAATCGTATACTCGCTCTTGTAAGTACTGCTATGGGATTGTTTTTTTGAGTTGCAGTATAATGGGTTCCAAAGCATTTATTTCCATCCCAAGTGCCATGTCCTAAATAAGGTTCTAGCACCATTTGCATTTGTTTAGCTTTAAAAAATTGCCAATATTTTTTTATGAAAGATGGAAGATAATTTACTGATGTATTTTCCTTAATTACTACCAACAAACACCATTGCAACCAATCTGGCTGAATATCAAATGTGCCATTTTTGCCACTGCCCATAAGCTTATAAAAGCTAATGTTTTTATTTTTCCAAAGTACTATTCTAAACAAAGCCATTGATAATACACCTGCAAAGCCACAAAACTTTGGAAAACGAACCATATAAACTACTGTGAGCATACGGCAAAGATGCAATAAAAAGCTACTAAAAATGGGATGGGCTTTTTTGGCAACTAAAATTTTATTTCAACTCTTACTATTTTAATTGCAAAGGCAGTAATGTCCAAATTATACATTTCAATTTCATCTATAAAACAAAAAAGCTGCCCATAAAAATGAACAGCTTTAATTGAGTTTAATATTTTTAAGTTATTATTAGCTACCTAAACGGTGAAATAATTCTTTAATTTGATAATCCCATAATTGTTGTGCATCTTTTACCTCACCTTTTTCAGCAAAGTCTGAAATTACTAAAATAGTTTGATTAGAGATTTCTGTTTTCTCAATTCTAAATTCAAAATACTCATCTTTCTCAGAAGTTACCCATTGGTAACGAATGTATTTTTCTTCTTCTTCTTCAATTACTTTAGCTTTTTCTGGGCTACCATTTCCCCAAGTAAAACTCAATACATTTTCCCATTCGTCTACCTTATCGGCAAACCATTCTTGCAAACCAGTTGGCGAACTTAAAAAACCCCATAATATAGTTGGTGAACAACGTACAGGAAATTCTATAGTGTATAATTGTTTTTTTGCCATTCTTTTTATTCTCCTTTAAGCAATTATTAAACTGCTTATTTACTTTTATAGAAGGCTGCAATTATAACATAAAATTAATTGTAGCCAAATGTTTTTTTATGAAAGTAATATTTCGCAAACTTTATTACTCCAATTATCTAATTGTTTCTTTATTTTTTTATCAATAAATTGCTAAAATTTTGAATATCATGTTCAAAAAATAGTGTAAAAATATTATTAAACGAATCCCTTTAAAAACTCAAAACAATAAAGGAAAACTTTAAAATTTCTACCAAATATTTACCCTTAAACTATCTACTCTATACATTTTTGAGCCTGATTTTACGCCAAAAGCTTCGTAAAATTCTGGGATACTTACTACTGGCCCATTAACCCTTTCTTTAGCTGGGCTATGAACATCTGTTTTTACCTGATTGGCTAACGATTCTTTTCGAGTTTGATACATCCATGCATAAGCATAGCCTAAAAAATAACGTTGCAAAGGCGTTTGTCCATTTATAAGTTTACCTTCTTTGTAGGTGTTTGTTTTCTTAAATGCATCTAAACCAATAAGTAATCCACCTAAATCGGCAATATTTTCTCCTTGTGTAGCATCGCCATTTACTCTTAAAGTATCAACAGGTATAAACTCATTGAACTGATTGATGATTTTTTGGGCACGTTTTTTAAACTCTTCGCCATCGCTTTTTGTCCACCAATCTTTTAAATTTCCTTCTGCATCATATTGTCTGCCTTGGTCGTCAAAACCATGAGTAATTTCATGTCCAATGGTGCTTGCTGCTGCATAACCATATACTAAGGCATCGTCTAACTCGCTATCTTTTTTTCCAGGAATGGCAAAAATTCCAGCAGGTAAAACAATTTCGTTGTTACTAGGATTGTAATAGGCATTGTACTCTTGAGGGTTCATTTCCCATTCGTCTCTATTTACTGGTTTTCCTAATTTATTTACACGATAGTTGTGCCACCATTTGTTGGCATTTTGTACATTTTCTACATAACTATTGGTTGCAATTTGCATGGCACTAAAATCTTTCCATTTATCAGGATAGCCCACTTTTTTCTTCATTTTAGCTAGTTTATCAAAGGCTTTTTCTTTGGTTTCCTTGCTCATCCAAGGTAGGTTTTCAATTCTTTTTTTATATGCTTCACGCACAGCTTCTACCATATCTTCATACCTTTTTTTTGCTGTAGCATCAAAATATTCTTTTACAAACAATTGCCCCAAAGCTTCGCCTAAAGCTCCATCTTGTGCTTGTAAAGCTCTTTTCCATCTTGGGCGTGGTTGTTTTGCTCCATTAATAGATTGGTTGTAAGCAAACTTGTCGGCAAAGGTTTTATCGTCGGCATAGCTAGCAAAATCAATTACATAATTATATTGCATATAATTTTTCCAAACGTCTAATGGCGTTGCTTTAAGTTCGTTGTTTAGGGCAGTGTAAAATTCTGGTTGACCAACCACTACACTATCTAAATTATTTATACCTAAAGTTTTTAAATAAATATTCCAATTAATGTTTGATGCCAATTTTTGCAAGTTAGCAGTAGCCATTTTGTTGTAATTTTTGTAAGGATCTCTTAGGGCTGCCAATTTTCTGCTAGCATTGGCTAGTTTAGTTTCCAATGCAAATACTGCATTCATTTTATTAGTAGCATCGGCATCGTTACTACCTAATTGTTTAAAAATTTTTACTAAATATGCTTTAAAAGCATTTTGTACGGCAACAGATTTTTCATCTTTTTCAAAATAGTAATCTCTATTGGGTAAGCCAATACCACCTTGCCAAAGGGTGAAAATCATTTGGTTACTATTTTTATCGTCTTGGTTTATACCATAGCTAAAAAATGTGCCAGAGCCTTTGGTACTAAATTCGGCTGAAAGCATCAATAAATCATCAATAGACGTTGCTTTTGTAATTCTTTCCAAATCGTTTTTAAATGGTGCAATACCATTTTTGTTTAAGGCTACACTATCCATTGCTGTTTTCCAGAAGTCGCCAATTTTTTGTGTTATAGTTCCTTTAGCTGCATTTTCTTTTACTGCTTTTTCGTTTATTACAATAAGGCGTTTGTAAATATCTTCTTGTACCAAATTACCAATTCCCCAGCCAGATTCGGCATCTGGAATTTTGTTATTTTTTATCCATCCGCCATTGGCGTACATAAAAAAATCTTCGCTAGGAGAAACTGTAGTATCTAAGTTTACAAGCAAATGATCTGGTGAGTTTGATGTGTTATTGTTACAACTTACAATGGTAACAATTGCACTAAAGGCAATCCATTTTTTGAACATACATTTATTTTAAGACTATAAATGTAATGAATTGCAACTAACTGTTTGTTGTTTTTTGATGAAATTATTTAGGCAATATTTTCTGCATTTTGTTTCCAATTTTTTTCGTAAGAAACAAACCAACTAAGCCAAATACTTCTTGAAAGCCTCATTAAAAACGGCTGTAACAAAACAAGCACTGTAATTGAAGTGCCAAGGCACCAAAAAACTCTATTGTCTTTGAAACTAAAGCCAATAAGCACATACCAAGCCACAAAACAAGCTACTAAAATAGCTACACTTAGGGCATAACTTACATAGCCTGTTCCAAAATAAAAACCAGTTTCTAGTTCAGTTTTTTGATTGCAAACAGGGCAATGTGCATTCATTTCCAATACTTTACCAAGATTGTAAGCATTGGGTTGTTTATACAATTTACCAACCCTACAACGAGGGCATTTGTTTTGCAAAACTGTAAATAAATAGTTTGTTGGTTTTAATGTATTGCTCATATGGCTACAAAAATAAGATGTAGTTTCGGGATTGCTTAAAATGAATTGGGATTGCTCGAAAAAGCAATCCCAATTTTATTTGAAAATATTTTATTTTTATCAAACGTTTACTTCACTAGCTCTTCTACATTTAACTTTACTAAATCTATCACAGCTTCTGCTATTCCTTGAGCATCGTAAGCACATTCTCTGTGTAGTTCTTTTGGTGTTCCATGCTCTACTAATCTATCAGGAATACCTAAGATTTTTACTTTGGCAGAATAATTATAAGTTGCCATAAATTCTAAAATGGCACTTCCAAAGCCACCTACAACTGTACCATCTTCTACTGTTACAATTTTGTTGTACTTACTAAACACTTCGTGCAACAAAGCCTCATCCAATGGTTTTACAAAACGTATATCATAATGGGCTGGATTAATTCCTTGAGTTCTTAAATCTCTTATTGCAGCTTGTGCAAAATTTCCTGGATGTCCAAAACTAAGAATAGCTATTTCTTCACCATCCTTTAATTTTCTTCCTTTTCCTATTTCAATTTCTTTAAAAGGATAATCATTTGCCATGTTTTCTTTTTGCAAATTTGCCATTACGCCTTCGCCTCTAGGATAACGAATTACAAAAGGAAGTTGAGTACTTTGCAATTGAGAGGTGTACATTAAATTTCTCAACTCTTCCTCGTTCATTGGGGCTGAAACAATTAAATTAGGAATACATCTAAAATACGCTACATCGTAGCATCCATGATGTGTTGGTCCATCATCACCAACCAAGCCTGCTCTATCCAAACATAGGGTTACAGGTAGTTTTTGAATAGCAATATCATGCACTACTTGATCGTATGCACGTTGCATAAATGATGAGTAAATGTTGCAAAATACCCTCATACCTTGTGTAGCTAATCCTGCACTTAAAGTTGCTGCATGCTGCTCGCAAATACCTACGTCAAATGCTCTATCTGGCATTTCTGCCATCATATATTTTAAACTGCTACCACTTGGCATAGCAGGTGTTACAGCCATAACATCTTTATTAGCCTTTGCCAACTCAATCATTGTGTAGCCAAAAACATCTTGGTACTTCATAGGCGTAGCCACAGGATTTACTTTTTTGTAAATTTCGCCTGTAATTTTATCAAACAAACCTGGAGCGTGCCATTTGGTTTGATCTTTTTCGGCCAAGGCATATCCTTTCCCTTTTACTGTTACTATGTGTAACAGTTTAGGGCCTGGAATATTTTTTAAATCTTGTAAGGTATCTACAAGTTTTGTAATGTTATGACCATCAATTGGGCCAAAATATCTAAATTTTAGAGCCTCAAACAAGTTGCTGCTTTTGCTAACAACACCTTTTACGCTGGCTTCTAATTTGCTCGCCATGCTTCTACTGAAGTTTTTACCTACAGGCAATTTGCCCATTAAATTCCAAACTTCATCTCTCATTTTATTGTAGGTTGGAGATGTTGTAATGTCGGTTAAGTATTCTTTTAAAGCACCAACGTTGGGGTCGATGCTCATACAATTATCATTTAAAATTACTAACACATCACTATCGGCAACACCAGCATGGTTCATAGCTTCAAAAGCCATACCTGCTGTCATGCTTCCATCACCAATCACAGCCACACTTTTACGATTTTCGCCTTTGTATTTTGCTGCCATTGCCATACCTAAAGCTGCACTAATGGAAGTTGATGAATGCCCTACACCAAAAGTATCATATTCGCTTTCGCTACGTTTTGGAAAACCACTTAATCCTTGATATTTACGATTGGTATGAAAATTATCTCTACGCCCTGTAAGAATTTTGTGACCATAAGCTTGATGACCAACATCCCAAACTAATTGATCGTATGGTGTATTGTAAATGTAATGTAAGGCAACACTAAGTTCTACAACACCTAAACTTGCAGCAAAATGTCCTCCATGTACACTTACAATGTCAACTATATATTGTCTTAACTCGTCACAAACTTGGTGCAATTGTTCTTTTCCAAGCTTTTTTAAATCGGCTGGAGAATCTATTTTCTGAAGTAATTCACTTGGTTTAATATCCATTTTTAAAAATTAGTTTTGTAAAAATAATGTTTATTCTTGACTATCGAAATTATACCACATTGTAAAACAAGATTTTACAAATATTGTTTGGGTTAAGATTTACTTTTATTTATGCAAAAATAAAAGGGCAGCCTTAAAAGCTGCCCTTTTATTGTAATATAATCTTTGATTTTACCTAATCAACGAAATTGCTCCTCTCATTTCTGAGTTTTTGCCATCAATTAAGTTGAGTTTACATACATACGAGTAAACGCCAACTGGTAATGGTTTTCCTTTATAAGTACCATCCCAAGCAATTGATTGATTTCGAGATTCAAATACTTTTTCGCCCCATTGATTAAATACCATAAAGTGAACCTCTTTAATTACATACCCATAAATACGCAATACATCGTTTTTACCATCGCCATTTGGTGTAAATGTATTTGGTATAAATATTTGATCTATTACCGTTCTACTAATTACAGCCAAAGATTGACTGGTTTGACATGGCAATGTTCCAACTGCTCTAACTATTAATGTACGAGTGGTTGAAGGTGCTTGTCCTGTAATTATATGTGTTAATCCTGTACTTCCACTACTTGGAGTTGCCCAAGTAACGCCATTGTCTAAACTTACCTCATATCTAACAGCACCAGTAATTGCATTCCATTTCCAAGTAAGAATGTTTGGATGTGTTGTATCACCATCAACAACTGGTACAGCCAAAATTGGCAAAGCAACTAATTGTACCATTTTTCTACTACTACTTGTACACAATGCCGTACTACCTTGTACATAGTAATTTGCATTTGCAGCAGGTGTATTAAATGTTGAACCAGCTGCTAAAGATGTTCCACCTGTAGCTGTATTAAACCAATTGTATGTAATACCTGCAATAATTGGGTTTACAGTAAATGAGCCATTGCTTCCTATACAAGTTTGTACGTTACTTAAAGTAACATCTGGTACATAATCTGTACATGCATTTAGATTGGCACTTAGGCTATTTTGGCAACTTAAAGTAGCTGTAGCCCTTACAACAATATTTATATTTTGTAAAGGTGTTAAACCTGTAATAGTATGTGTTAAAGTTCCACTAGCAGGCACAAATGCTCCACTATTTACACTTACCTCGTAACTTATAGCACCAGTAATGGCACTCCAACTTATTGTAATACTATTTGCAGTTCTTGAAGTTACCGATGCAACTGGCTGTGCTAGCAATGGTAGTTGTGAAACAGTTACCTGAGCTCTTGTATTGCTTATACATCCATTATTATTACCTTCTACAAAATAATTAGCACCAATAACAGCACTAGCTATATTATAATTTGCTCCTGTAGCTAGGTTTGTACCAGCAGTTGCAGCATTAAACCAAGTATAACTAACCCCAGTTACTGGGCTTGCCACTTGTGCTTGAATTGGAGTACCAGGGCAAGTAACAATATTTGGCACAACAACTGTTGGAGTAGGTTTTTCGTAGATGGTTACCTTTTTAGTAGTATCAGAAACACAACCATCGGCAGTTATACCTCTTAATTTTACATCATACA
The DNA here is from genome assembly GCA_049242885.1 of Chitinophagaceae bacterium. Classification (GTDB taxonomy): domain Bacteria; phylum Bacteroidota; class Bacteroidia; order Chitinophagales; family Chitinophagaceae; genus CAIVPM01. The sequence goes on along the minus strand of JBMLOQ010000106.1, from coordinate 25,279 downwards.
CTCCAGCATTAGGATAATTTTGAGTTTGATTTTGACCAGTTGGTGTAGAACCACTTGGTGCAAATGTCCAATTCCATTGATTTAGTGCAATACCATTAAGCGTAACTAAATCTCCTGCAAAACTTACATTATCTCCATTACAAGCAGCTGCTGGTAAACTAGGATAATTTATTTTGAAATCTGTAAGAGGTGCAGGTATTACTTGCACTACAGCAAAGCCATTTCTGCGTTTATCACAACTTTCAATTTCAGGACTCCAATATTCAATTGGAATTCTAAACAAGCCTGCAGTGTCTAATCTAAATGTTTGGTTTACTGTGTAAGAGTAAAACTGTACCCCATTTACTGTTACAATTGGTCCAGCACCAGGGTTGCGGACTATGCTATCTGTATTTGGATTTAAAAATGGCAATTGGCTAAATTTCCATTTAATACTATCTGGCACTAATGGCAATAATATTCTAACGTTAAATTGAGAACCTTTACAAGCATACTCAGTTGGTGTTGCAGAAGAATTTAATGAATTGTTTACAATACTTAAGTTATTTAAGTTTTTAACTAAGGTACCTAAATTGTATCCATAGCTTTCAACGCTTCCCAAGCCATATACAATACCTGTAAACGGCTCATCACTTGTTACAGTGCTACTTCCTCTACCACCAGCTCCTGTGCCTAACCATCGTTTTGTAACCACTGAATATCCAGGCTGAGAATGAGGGTAAACAAATCTTTCGGCAATTGGGTAAGACAAATAACTTAATCCGTCTATTTTTAACGAAGATAACCCTGTATTTGGAATTACGAAAGTTACAAAATTCCAATCTATAGCAGTTAAATTATTTCTATAAAACTGTGTAGATTTTATTGATTGCTCTAATGGAGACAAGTAGAACATTTCTGGATCTCCATCACCACTAGTATTTGTGCAATTTCCGCTACTACTCATGTACATTGCCATTAAGCTCGGCTTATTGGTTTCGATATAATCTGGTGTATTACTTTCGTATTGATAATACCTGTTATTTATAATACCAGTTAACGTTACACCATTTCGTTTTACAATTGTAGTAGGGTCTTTAACTAATACTCTATAAATATTAGTCATATTGCTTGTAGCATTTGGCCCAGCATCATTACTACTTGGTGCAGTTAAAAACTTAGTACCCCAAGCTTGGTAAGGGAAAATTTGTTGAATAATCAAATCTCCACTACTTCCAGGACTTGTACCACAACCAATACCTGTTCTTGTACTACCTGAGAAAACTGTTATTGGATAGCAATTTCCTTGTCTGTTTCCTATTGATTTTACATAACTACCAGTTAAATCTACACCTTCACTACCGCTAGAAATTACACCTAATACTTGGTACGCATCTCCTTTATTTAATTTAATCAAATATTTTCCGCCAAAAGGACCACCATTTGGTGTCCATCCACCTTGTGTATTTGCAGAAGGATTTACTTCAATCCAAGTACTATCTTCTTGTGCTACAATATGGAAAGCACTATAAGAGGTACTAGTATAATTTTGACGTGACGTAAGTACATAATGCTCATAACCCCAAACTGCTGTTGGTAACAACATGGTTGCACCTGAATTGGTTGATTGAAAAATGTGTGCATAAGCTACTATAGGCACATTACTGGTAATGTGTATTCCTTTTTTTGGATAAATACCATCATTTACTAATCTAGCGTCATCAGCACCTGTTTTTGGCATGAAATCAGATGCAATGGCACTGTTTGGAGGAACGGTATAAGTTCTTACCCAAGGAGTTCCACTTGTACCTAAAATTTCAACAGTTACAGTAGCAGCAGTTGCACCAGTACCAAAATAAAGTACCATATCTTGGCCATTGCCTTCACTAAAACCATTGCTTCGTTGGTATCCTACCCAGAAATCCTTACCTCTGTTACTTGTACTATCTTCAGGAATTGGAGTTGCCGAAATATTTACCAACCCAGTAAATCTATCCAAATAAGCAATATTGTTTTGTGATATTTTTCGTTTTGCAACATCAATGGTGCTATTAAATCCTACCACCCAAGCATTTGATGGTGTAGTACGCCCCATACCTAACAACCCTTGGTTTGGTATAGAACCTAAGAAAGATTCTACATAATACAAATCTGCTTCGTACCCAAAGTTTGCTGGAACTGGCATATCTACTTTTGTATAAAAGAACATAGAATCTGGACGTGGCTGTAATAATCCTCTTGGTACATCACCACTAAATCTTCTTACTTCAATACTTGGTGGAACAGATGCTGCCCAACGAATTTTCATTACAGTATCAGTACCCAACATAAATGTTTGTTGTGTGTTAGGTGCTGGGGTTGCTGGTATGGCAGTTAACACCATAGGTGCCACTGTTGGGTAAAATTCATAAGCTCCAAAATCAGGAACTCCAGCTGTTAAACTATCTGGACGATAAGTATTATTGAAATCGTAATTGTTGCCTTTTGTTTGTAAACCTCTGCCATTCATTGCCCAAGAGTTAGGGTCACTTACATTAGGTCTTAAATCGTTATTACTTACAAATGATGGACGATATACTAAAGAACTAGCATCCCAGTTCCATGCATTTTGCCAAGCTTGTAAATTGGCATAATTTGTATTTGCAGGTGTACTTACTCTGGTTAATGTAGCACCTGTTGTAAATAACATATTATAATCGGCAGTATATAAACCTGGATTATTTACAAATAAAGAAGGCCCACCTCCAATATTAGAGAAAATGTTATTGTTTACAATTGTACCAGCAGTAGTATTGCTAAAGAACCCTGCATAAGCAGTAGTTGAGGTAGCACTTACTTGTAAGCTATTGTTTAATACTTTTACATTAGCCCCGTTGTTAAGTATTTGCAATGCAAAAGCATTTGTGCCTCCACTATTTAAAGTTGACGTATTATTAATTACATCAACGCCATTGCAATTAGCAATGTTAATACCAAAAATGGTAGATGTGTTACCTCCACCCGCAACTACTCTATTGCTTCTTATTATAGTTGGGTTTGATGCACTAGCTCTAGAATTTCTAATAAACAATCCAGTTACAGCTGCTGTAGTACCATTAATATTAATAGTGTTATTGCTAATTATTGATGCAGAATCAGCAAAATCTGTATAAATTCCGTTACCATTTGCACCAAGTGAACTAGATAGGTGCACTGTATTGTTTCTTACTATTAATCCTTTTACAAACTGTGCTTGAATACCACTTGCAAATTGATTATTTAACGTATTTCCTTCAATAATATTTGTACTTGATGCTAAAGCTGCAGCGGAGAAACCGCTATACCAAATACCTATACTACCATTATTTACAGTATTATTTCGTACAACTATATTATTAATATTTGCTGTTGCGGTAGTATTTTGTATATAAACATTTGCAAATGTATTTGCAGTGGAATTTGTGATAACTCCATTTACTGTACAGTTTACCAAACTATCATTATTTGCACCCAACCCAAAGTTAATTACTCTACCAATTGTAGTGCTTTGGTTAATGAAAGTCATAGTTTTAAAGGTTACATATTTACAGCTATCTAAACTTAATACATAGTTTTGAGCTGCATTTGTAGGATTAAATCTTAAAAGAGCATTAGAAGGACTACCACTTGCAGATTGGAAAGTAACAGTTCTACTAGCACTAGTACCTGGTATATTAGGAATTCGTATTTGCTCTGTAAAAATTCCATCAACATTAAACACTATAGACCCTGTAATACCACACAATAAAGCATTTACAGCTTGCTGCATAGTTTGGAAATTACTACCTGGAGGACCAGGATAAGTAAGTGGCAAACCAGGATTTATGGTATAAGTTCCTGCTGCCATAATTGGGTTTAAAGCCACACTGGTAACTGTGGAAATCGAAGTACCAGGCCCAGTTAAACAACTAACAACACAACGATAAAAGTTATTTGTTGTACTCACAGTATCTAAAGTTGGGCTATATAAAAGTGGCCCTACATTGCTCCATGGCCCAGCAGCACTTGTTGCATGTTGCCATTGGAAAGAAATAGACCCAACTGGAGAATTTCCAGCTAAAGTTAATCGTACTGGAATTTCTAAACATGCTCCACTATTTGGTGTTACACTTGCTGTACCTGCTAACAATGGAGAAGCACAACCTGGAGGAATAAACTCCCATGCTCCCATATCTGGAGTTACACTGTTTCTTACAGCACCATTAATATCGGTTAAGATGCCTGTATTACTTCTTCCTTTATTATCTAATGGGAACATTTGAGGTTGTAAGTTTCCATTAGCACTATCTACATACAATGGATCGAATTGTAAAGAGAGAGAATCTCTATTGCCTCCTGCTGCAGTCCATGCTGCCAATGTTGTTCTATTACTTGTTAAAAATCCTATATGATTATTTGTACCTCCTGCATTTATAAAAAAGTTGTTCCAATTACTAGTTAATTCTGTAGTTGCAGTATTCATGTACATGCAATGTTTTCCTCCTGTTCCACCTCTTGTAATTGTTATAATGTTATTTTTAAAATCTAAGCCTGTGGCAAGATTTGTTTGATAGAATCCTATACCAGGTGAAGTTGATGTACTATTTGGATTGTCGATAGAAATAGTATTGTGGTAGCAGCGAACATTATCACTACCTGAATTAAAAATTCCACCAATTTGCCCAGCACCATCTGTATTGTAAATTGCATTATTTGCTACGATCGTTTCGTTACCTGGTGTAGCATCACAATTGGTAATATTTATACCAAAAAACCCAGAAGTATTGGCTGCTGCTCCACCAAATAAACGGTTTATTCTATTTCTAGTAATTCTTACATTGGTGCTATTTCCATTTAATTGAATACCATTACCTACTGTAACTACTGCCCTTGTAGGTCTGCTTATAAAATTACTATCTATTATAGTATTGGTTGCACCGCCAACGTAAATACCATTATTGTAAAAGTCTAAAATTCTATTTCTTGTAATTCTGTTGTTTGCAATGAATCCAGTAGCAGTTGTATTACCAACTAAAGTAATACCTGCCCAACCGCCATTTATGGTATTTCTATCAAACCAGTTACCATCACAAAGTGTATTTCCTGTTGCAATAATTCCTGCATCTGTTGCATTTACAACTATTCCACCAAATGATTGTGTGGTTGACGTACTGTTTACATTAATAATACAATTTCTTATTGTATTACTATCAGCATTGCTTATAAGTTGAACACCATAAGCTGTAGATCCTGCACCTGTAGCATCTATATTTAAACTATCCAATGTAATAAAATCGGCTCCACGAAGTTTAATTACGGCTCTTTGTGCACCCGTTGAAGAACTAAATGCTATTGTTCTTCCATTTCCTTTAAATATTACTTGTCTTGATACATTTACACCAATGATTGAATCTATGATTAATTGCTCATTATAAGGACCTTGTGCTACATCAAAGACTAAATTTCCTGTACCTACAACACCACAAGCTTGCATTTCGGCAACTGCTGCATTGAAAGAAACAAAGTTTCCTCCTGGCACCCCTTTTACATAAGACGCAGGTAATGTGTTATTAATTGTGTAATTACCAGATGGCATTGCAGGATTTACAGTAAGTAGCACCTCATTTGTAAATACTGTGCTAGATAAACATCTTATTGCACATCTATAATAATATGTTTGAGTTGATAAAATAGTGGTATCGTAATTTGGAGATGGTGCTGTACTTAAGTTTGTATATGGCCCAGCTGGGTTTGTAGCAAATTGCCACTGAAAAGATTGACCACTACCAAAAGCTCCTATATTCAAAGAAAGATTTACAGGTTGATTTTGACATATTGTGCCAACGCTTACTAAAGTAATCCCTGAAACTGGAGGAATGGTACATGGTGGAGGAACAAATTCAAAAGCACCAATATCTGGAGTGCTCAAACTTCTTAAAGTTCCTATTATATCATTATCAATTCCCAAATAAGTACCTTTATTATCTACAGCTGCATTTGCAGGTGCAAAGTTTCCTAATGCAGGATCGGTATAAATTGGATTAATTGATAACGAAAATATTTCGTTACCAGGGTTTGCAGTTTTCCAATTGGCTAATGTGGTTCTATTTGTAGTTAAAAAACCGATATGATTACTACCAGCAGGAGCATTTATAAAGTAAATATTGTTATCGGCAAAAGTAATAGCAGATGTTACATTTACACAATGTTTTGTGCCTGTACCACCCCTACCAATTGTAGTTAAATTGTTGTAATATAAAATACTTGCACTTGTACCAGTTTGGCTATAGCCTCTTGTAGTAGCTGTAGATGTACTTGATGCATCGTCTAAAGAAAAAGTATTGTGAGCTATAATTATATTACTGCTTCCTGTATTTAAAAAGGCATTTTGAGCACCATTGCCATTTAAGTTTGCTACTAAATTGTTAATTACAAAATTATCATTACCACTAGAGGCACTTGCAGTATTAAATACAATACCATTAAATGCTGAAGTGCTAGTTAAAGCACCACCAAAAGGGTTTCTAATCGTATTTCTACTAATGGTTGATGTATTACTTTGTGCAGTAAAAAAGATTCCATTAAAGTCTGTAACTGGTGTTCTTGTAGGTCGGCTAATGGTATTGCTATCAATTAACGTATTATAGCTTGCTGCTACGTAAATACCAGTTTGATAAAAGTTTTGAATACTATTTCTTTTTATAGTATTAAAACCATTAGCTCCTCCAGCAAATGTAGCTGCCATTGTAACACCATAAAAACCTCCATTTATTACATTGTTTTCAATAATATTAAAATCGCAAAGTGTAGTTCCAGTTCCTACAGCATCAGTATTACTTCCACTAATTACAATACCAGCGAAGTTTGTTGTAGTTGCTGTAGAATTGGTTATGATATTACAGTTACGAATAATATTGCTATCAGCATCATTCATTAAGTGAAAACCAAATCCAAAAGTACCAGCAGATGCATCAACAGTTAAATTATCAAACCTAAACCAATTCGTTCCTTTTAGTTTTATTACTGCTCGTTCGTTTGTGTTTGCTGAGTTAAAGTTTATGGTATTGCCATTCCCATTAAAAGTTATTGTGTTTATATCTGAAGACCCACCAATTATTCTATCAATTATTAATTGCTCAGTATAAGGTCCAGTTCCTGCAACTACATTAAAAATTACTGGAGCATTAATACCACATTTTATTGCATTATAGGCATCATTAAAACTGTTAAAATTAGTGCCACCTGTAGGTACAGTTTTATTTATGGTGTATGTTCCCCCAATTAATAATGGGCTAGTTACAGTAACTACATTAGAGGTTGAACTAGTGCTAGAATTACTACAAGTTGTTACACATCTGTAATATGAAGTTACAGTTTGTGTTGTAGATGTTGTAACGTTAGTTGCACCAACAATATTTGTAAAATTTACATTATCTGTACTTCTTTGCCATTGATACGTAATACCGCCAGCAATTGTTGCTCCTGCAAGGGATAAATTAATAGGGTCTCCAACACAAGCATTTAAAGGCACTGCACTTGCTGTTCCTGTGGCTGGTGCACCTGCACATGGTGTAGGTGAAACTATATTTAGGGTGTAGTCCTCTGCTTCTCCAAAGCCAGTTGTATTACAAGGTGTTCCAGCAACACTAAATCGCTTATGCACTCTCATACGAATTTGCCCAACATTAGAAGTTAAAGGAATAGCAATTGTGCTATTTGCAGTTATACCATCTGTACCTGTAGAATTTACGATGGTGCCAATAGTAAACGTTTCTCCTGCATCGGTAAAAACGCCATTATTATTAAAATCAATAAAAACCCTTACATGAGTTGTAAAATTTCCATCAGTATTTCCTTGAACTGATATTGGATAAGATTGCCCTAGCACAACATTTCCTACAATTGCAGTAAAGTTTTGATGTGCTGGCCCACCAGTAGCTGCTGGAGTTGTATTGTTTATTCCAGCAAAAGTTACATTGGTGATTGGCTCAACGCCACTAGCAAAAGCCTCAGCACAATATGGTGCAGGAAACTGTGCCATTGCAGTTTTTGAAACGAGTAAAAAAACAAATGCTAAAAAACTAATTTTGGCAGTTCTAGAAGAACTAAAAAATTTTCTCATGGTATAAAATAGTAATTAGGTTTACTAATAAAGGCTTTAAAAGTAATGGTTTTAACAGTTTCTTTACACATTTTTTTTTGATAAAGCAAGAACAATACCATTTTCTAAAAAGAAAATGGCAAAAACTCAATATTTAAGCTTAAAAATTATCCCTTAGTATTTTTTATAAGCAATCTTCTGAATAGATAAAATTGCTTTTTGTAATCTTTCTTCGTAATTGCCATTAATGATTACAAATGGTGTAGTTTGGTTTTTTAATATGTGATGATAGATGTCAAAAAGTTTTTGCCTTGTATCTAAATCTGGATATTCTCTTAACTCATCTTTTACCCATGGAATATCAGTATCGCACAGCAAATATAAATCGTATTTTCGGGTAAGAATTTCCTCCTCTATAAACGTGTGTATCTTATTGAAAACAAACTGACACCAAACTTTCATTACATACATATCTGTGTCTAAAATCAAGAAATCATGATTAGCTTGAGTGGCAAGTTTAGTATATTCATCTTCTAGCAATAGTTGCCCTTTAGCAATAGTTGCCAAGTTTTCAAAACTATAATTAGTACCATTTTGCAACAAATAAGCTCTTGCATATTCCTCGCACCACAAACAATTAAAATGCTTTGCAAGCAAATTGCAAAGTGATGATTTTCCTGTACTTTCTGGGCCTATAACTACAATTTTTTTAAGCATCTAGTTTTGTAATTAATATAAATAGCAAGTGCCTTATTTATAAAGCGAAAAGCTACATTTTAGATTTACATGCAAAATGCGTTTTGATACAAAAAACAACTAATAACGTTTTTTAAAGTTTTGGTTGTTT
>JBMLOQ010000106.1:0-16255 GCA_049242885.1 Chitinophagaceae bacterium | reverse complement strand
AAAAAACAACTAATAACGTTTTTTAAAGTTTTGGTTGTTTCTATTATTGTTGTTTTGGTTATTGTTTCTATTTCCGTTGTTACTGTTGCGATTATTATTGTTATTATTTTTTTGGCCATTGCCCTGACCACCGCTTTTTTGATTATTATTACCGTTATTTCTGCCCCCAAAATTCTTTTGTCTGTTTTTGTTACTTCTTCTGCCAAAATCATCCCTTTCTATCCTTGGAGTATGCTTTATGTAAGGCGTATTGTCAAAATCTAATTGCCCTTTTGTAATGCTTTGGAGCTCGTTCCTTATTTGGTCATCGGCTACCAATTCATTATGCCAGCTACTATAACTAAGCTTCATGTAATAGGCAATTGCATTAGCAAATCCATTTCGTTTTTCTTGATCTTCTTCGGCTAAGGCTTTATTAATAACGAGTTCAATATTTTTTCCTAAATGATTGAATTTTGGCTTACGTTTAGGATAACCCATAGGTTGGGTTTTGGCTTTATATGTTTCTTTTTCTGGAATTGGATAAGGGCTATCAACATCTAATTTAAAATCACTCATCACAAATAAATGATCCCAAAGCATGTGCCTAAAATCTTCTACTATTTTTAAATGAGGATTTAATAAGCCCATTAGTTCAATAACTAATTTCGCTTGCTCGTTTCGTTTGTCTTTATCTTCAATAGTTTGCAAAAAATCAACCATTTTTTGAATATGTCTGCCATATTCTCTCATTCCAAGATAGGTTCTTGATGTGTTGTACTCCATAAATAAATTTTCAAGAAAAATTGTGTAACACTAGTAAGTAAAAAACTGTACCGTAGTTGCCTTAAAAAGTTTTGTAATAATTTACTGTACAAATATATAGGTATTGAAATAATATTGCATCAATATAAATTTTAATCATACATGCTTGATAGCAAAAATGTTTCGCTAAACAAAGTATTTCCATATTTATTAGCAATTTGTTTTGTTGCTAATGCCACCGCCCTTTTTAGCGAAATTATGGGCCCAGATGCAACCTTGTATGCTTCTATTGCCAAACAAATGGCACAAAACAATGATTTTTTAAATTTATATGGTAATGGTGCCGATTGGTTAGACAAACCACACCTTCCATTTTGGTTAGCTGCTATTAGCTACAAAATTTTTGGTATAAATTCATTTGCTTATAAACTCCCAAACTTTTTGGCTTATTTACTGGCTTGCTTTTATACTTACAATATTGGAAAAAAGTTTTTTACAAGCACTATTGCAAAATTAAGTACTTTAATTTTTGCTTGCAGCTTACATATTGTACTTTGTAATTTTGATGTAAGGGCTGAAGTTTTTTTAACAGCTTTTATACTAGCATCTACATATCATATTTACCAAAATATTACAACTTCAAAGTTTAAACACATAGTTTTTGCATCAGTTTTTGCTGCTTTAGCAATAATGACCAAAGGCATTTTTGTGCTTATCACAATTGGTGCTGGCTTTGTATTTTATTGGCTAAAAACAAAACAATGGAATGAGTTTTTAAAACTAAAATGGTATGTTTTAGTGTTTTTAACCTTAATATTTATTTTACCTGAATTATATTGTTTATATACCCAATTTGATATACACCCAGAGAAAATTGTATTTGGAAAACAAGGCGTAAGTGGTATTAAATTCTTTTTTTGGGATAGTCAATTTGGTCGTTTTTTCAATAATGGCCCCATCACAGGAAATGGCGAAAGTTTATTTTTTGTACATACTACTTTATGGGCTTTTTTGCCTTGGAGCATTGCACTTATTGTAGCTACAATTTTTATTATAAAAGAACATAAAAACAATAATTTTAAAGTTTATAACCCACTACTTTATATACTCAATAGTACAGCTCTTATTACTTTTATAATGTTTAATGTTAGTAAATTTCAATTGCCACATTATATTGTAATTCTTTTCCCTCATTTTAGCTTACTTACAGGCTATTTTCTATCAAACTTAAAGCAACTGAAACTTTTAATTCTCCTACATTACAGCCTACTATTTGTGCTTGGATTAGTAATTTCTTTGGCATTTACTATGAGCTATTTTTTTGATATAAAAAGCTGGGCATTTTTTCTCTTAACCCTACCATTAATTCTATATGTGTATATTATTTTTTTTAAACAACATACAAGTACAAGCTTTGCAATCAAAGGGGTTTGTATAATGTTTTTTTTAACAATTTTCTTTAATACACTTTACTTCCCAAATTTAATGCAATATCAAGGTGGCATGATGGCTGGAAAATTTCAAAAAAAACACCTTTTAAACACCGTTGCAACAATGTACAAATGCAATGATTATAATTTTGAGTTTTATGGAGATGCCAATTTAAAGAGAGCAAATCAAGCATCAGCTATTTGTACAATTAAAAATAAACCCAGCTTAATATTGGGATTTAAGGATAGCTTTAAGGATATAAACAAGGATAGTTTTTCTATAAAAATTATTAAATATTTTCCCGATTTTCATATAAGTGAAATGAAAGCAGATTTTATAAACCCAGGAACAAGGGCCAATGTAACAGACAGCTTTTATTTAGCTTATTGTACTAAAATAAAATAGTATTTAAAGAAAATTATTATTTATAAAACCCGCATTATAAATTAGATTTGTAACATGATAAATTTAGATAATATTGAACAACTATATCAAATATTTAAACAATATCCAAGTGTTCAAACAGACACTCGAAAACTACAAAAAGGCGATATATTTTTTGCTTTAAAGGGACCAAATTTTAACGGTAATATGTATGCAAAAAAAGCCTTAGAATTAGGTGCTTCTTTTGCCATTGTTGATGAATTAATTGATGGTGATGAACAAAATATACTATTTTGCAATAATGCATTACAAACTTTGCAAAACTTAGCATTGTACCATCGTAAGCAATTAAATATTCCATTTATTGCCATTACAGGAAGCAATGGTAAAACCACTACTAAAGAGTTGGTTTTTGCAGTGCTTGCTTCTCACTTTAAAACATACACCACTCAAGGAAATTTAAACAACCATATTGGTGTGCCACTTACCATTTTGAGTATAAAGGAAGATGCTGAAATTGCTGTAATTGAAATGGGTGCTAATCATCAAAAAGAAATAGAAAGTTATTGCCAATATACATTACCAACACATGGCATCATTACTAATTGTGGTAAAGCTCATTTAGAAGGATTTGGTGGCGTTGAAGGTGTAAAAAAAGGCAAAGGTGAATTATATGATTTCTTAAGAAATAACAAAGGAGCTGCATTCGTATGTATGGATTTTGATTACTTGATTCAAATGAGTAAAGGCATTGAAAATGTTATTAGCTATGGCACAAACCATGGTTCTATTCAAGGAGAGATTTTAACTAGCAATCCTTTTTTAAAAGTAACTATAAAAAACAATCCTGCATTAGCAGAAATTAACACTAATTTGGTTGGCGACTATAATGTAAGTAATGTTTTAACAGCTATTGCTATTGGGAATTATTTTAAAGTGCCTGATGAAAAAATTAAAAAGGCAATTGAAAACTACACACCCACCAACAGTAGAAGTCAACTTGTAAACTGGGAATCAAATACTATTATTGTAGATGCTTATAATGCCAATCCATCGAGCATGAAAGTTGCCATTGAAAATTTTGCAAAGCAAACCTATAACAGTAAAGTTTTATTACTAGGTGCAATGATGGAAATGGGAGATGATAGTATAAAAGAACACGAAAGTCTAATTGAACTTATTAAACAATATAATTGGGCTAATGTGGTTCTGGTAGGTGGTGATTTTGAAAAAATTGCACACCCATTTTTGTTTTATAAAACATCAACCGAAGCTGCCAAATGGTTTGCTACACAAAATTTTAAGGAAACTGCTATTTTAGTTAAAGGCTCTCGTAGTACCCAAATGGAAAAAATTTTACCAGATGGTTTAATATAAATTTTATGCAATTACAACAAGGTAAAATTGGTGTTTTTGATAGTGGTTTTGGCGGACTAACCATTCTTAAAAATATTGTTCAACAGCTACCTCAATATAGCTACATGTATTTAGGGGATAATGCTCGAAGCCCCTATGGCACACGAAGTTTTGAAACTGTTTATCAGTATACTTGGCAAGCTGTAGATTGGTTTTTTAATCAAGGTTGCAACTTAGTAATCATTGCTTGCAACACTGCATCAGCTAAAGCTTTACGTAATATTCAACAAAGAAATTTACTGCTTACTCATCCTACAAAAAGGGTGTTAGGTGTTTTAAGACCAACTACTGAAATTATTGGATCGTTTACCAAAACAAATCACATTGGTATTTTAGCTACAAACGGAACGGTGCTGTCAAACTCTTATGTTATTGAAGTTGAAAAGTTTTTCCCACAAATAAAAGTGCATCAACAACCCTGCCCCATGTGGGTTCCTTTAATTGAAAACAATGAACATCTTAGCGAGGGAGCCAACTATTTTGTACAACAATATTGTAATCAATTAATAGCTCAAAACAATAATATAGATACCGTACTATTAGCTTGTACCCATTATCCATTACTTCAGCAAAAAATAAAAAAATACTTACCCGAAAATATAAACATAATATCACAGGGCGAAATAGTGGCCAATAGCCTACAACTTTACCTTCAAAGACATACAACACTTGAGGCTTTGTGTACCAAAGAAAGTTCTATTGAATTCTTTACTACAGATAGTAGTGAAGATTTTAATGCTAAGGCGTCGATTTTTTGGGGTAGCAAAGTACAAAGTACCACCATTAATCTTACATAAATTTTTTCATCAATTCATACAACACTTTTTGATGCTGGGGAGTAAATGTTTTTGTAGTGTCTTGCAACCAATGACGCTTAAAACCAATTTTTGCAGCAGAAGTATCTTTTACATCATAACCAACAATTCTTAAAGCCACAATAGTATTAAAATCGATTGGCACAATAGTATTTGTAGTATCACCAAACCATAAACCAAAACCTTTATCGCTTAATTGTTTCCAAGGAAAACGCCAATTAGGATCATTCTTTCTTGTAGGGGCAATGTCTCCATGCCCAATAAAATTTGTAGATGGAATTCCGTGTTGTTTTTTTAATCTGTCCAACAAAATAATTAAACTATTAATTTGAGCTTCATCAAAATACTGATACCCATTATTATCCAATTCAATTCCAATACTATTACTATTGATATCTGTACTATTTCCCCACTTTGCAGCCCCTGCATGATGGGCTCTTAGGTAATCATTAAGCATGTGATGCACAGTTCCATCCTTACAAATAACATAATGTGCACTTACTTGTGTGCGAGGCAAGGTAAAAGTTTTAAGGGTTTGCTCACAACTGTTTTGTGCAGTATGATGTATAATAACAAAGTTGGGCTTACGCATACTAAAATTGGTGGTGCCAACAAAATATTCACCAAAATCTAAACCTGCTGAATCTTTTAATGGGTACTGACTAATGTTTTTTGCAAATGCTTTTGCTTGCTTTTTATAATTTTTATTAGTGGCTTTATATTTATTAGTGGGCGTATTGGCACATCCATAAATACCAATTATTGCTATACAGCAAAAACAATAAAATAAAAATTTTAACATAAGCAAATATATCTTTTTGTAAACTTTTAATGTGTAGGTTTGTTGAATAATTTATCAAACAACTAAAGCCATTTATATGCAAATTTCTTTTCATGGAGCTGCTCGAACTGTAACAGGCAGCAAACATTTAATTACACTAAAAAGTGGTAAAAAAATTTTATTGGATTGTGGTATGTTTCAGGGTTTAGGAAGAACCAAATCTGAAGCCATGAACAAAGAATTTGGCTTTGTTGCCGCAGAAGTTGATGTAATGATTTTGTCTCATGCACATATAGATCATAGTGGCCTAGTACCCAAGTTGGTTAAAGATGGTTTTGTAGGCAATATTTTTTGTACGCCAGCAACTAAAGATTTAGCAGCCATTTTAATGGAAGATAGTGCCATTATACAAAGAGATGATGCAAAATTTGCCAACAAACGTAGAAGCAAGGAAGGCTTACCTCCAATAGAACCCTTATATACTCTAGAAGATGCTAATAAAGCAATTAGTTTTTTGCAAGGCAAAGAATATGGTAATTGGTTTAAAGTAATTGATGGGGTTGAATGTTTGTTTTTAGATGCTGGTCATATAATTGGTAGTGCAAGTGTACATTTAAAAATTACAGAAAATGGCAAAACTCAAACCCTTACTTTTAGTGGTGATGTGGGCAGATATGGAGACATGATTTTAAAATCTCCACAACAATTTCCTCAAGCTGATTTTATAATAATTGAAAGCACTTATGGTAATAGTTTGCATAGCAATTTTAAACCAAGTAATGAAGTATTGCTAGATTGGGTAATAAAAACCTGTGTTGATAAAAAAGGCAAATTGATAATTCCAGCATTTAGTGTAGGGCGTACTCAAGAATTATTATATGCTTTAAATAATTTACACAATCAAGGAAAATTGCCAAAAATACCAGTATATGTAGATAGCCCATTAAGCCAAGAAGCTACAAATGTTGTAAAAAAATATCCAAAGTATTTTAACAAAACTGTTCAGGATATTTTGGAGCATGACGAAGATCCTTTTGACTTTAAAGGAGTTCATTTTGTACAAAATGCCGATGAAAGTAAAAGCCTTAATGCTCTTACACAGCCTTGTATAATTATTAGTGCAAGTGGTATGGCAGATGCAGGAAGAATAAAACATCACATTGCCAATAATATTTCTTACAGCAACAATACCATTTTATTAGTAGGATACTGCGAACCAAACAGTTTAGGAGGAAGGTTAATGCGTGGCAGCGAAGAAGTTAGGATATTTGGAGAATATTTTAAAGTAAAAGCTGAGGTGGGTGTAATGCGTAGTATGAGTGCCCATGGAGATTATGATGATTTGTGCCAGTTTTTATCATGCCAAAATCCAGCACTAGTTGAAAAAATATTTATTGTACATGGTGAAGAAGAGGTGCAACTTGAATTTCAGCAACGCCTTATAAAAAAGGGTTTTAAAGATGCTATTGTACCAAGCATGCACGAAAGTTTTGGTTTGGGTTAAAAGTTTTATTCAAAAAACACAGTAATCGTTTGGTAAAACCATTTGTTTTGCATGGCTTTGCCTTCTTTGTACATAATTTCGTTAAAGCCTTGCAAGCCAAAAAGTCCTGCCATATTGCCTTTATTTATTGCAATTTCTAAATAGCCAGCACTATTAAACCAGGCTAATTTTTCACCTTCAGGAATACTTAAGTAATTATTGCTTAAGGCTTCAATAGTTTCGTTGCGTTTAAAGGCAATTTTAAAACTTCGGCCTTTGCGATGTTCTTCAAAAAAAGCTTTGGTAATATTTATAACTACGTTTTCGAAATTATCTATAAATATTATTTGTCCTTTTATCCAACTTTCACTAGCAGTGGGTTTTAAAGGGTGCTTTACAACTATTTCGCTTATTGGGGATGCAATTTCTGTGATTAATTTTCCTTCACTTATATGTGCAACAGCTTTAGCAATTTGTTCTGTAATTTTTAAAAATGGTTGTTTTATGTTTATAGGTAAAGCATAAACTTCAGTTGGCATTTCTTCTAAAAGCATTGTAAGCCAACCGTTATCAGCACAAACTATTATTTGTTTGTTATGCTTGGCAATTAATATATGTGGCTTAGAAATCTCAAAAAAATTGAGCAACACCATATGTATTGTATTTGCAGGATAATAGCTAAATGCATTACTACACAAATAAGCAGCTTCTGGTAAATTTGATTGGGATAAATAATGTGTAACATCTACAAGTTGTAAGTTAGCAGCATTACTTAGCAACTGACCTTTTATTGCAGGTACAATATAATCTTGTTGTCCAATATCTGTGCTAAGTGTTACTAATGCCATTTGTTATTTTTTATGCAAAAACTGTAAAAGCATTGCATAAAATTGTTTTTTTACTTCAAAATATCATCAAAAATTAAACCAAAACATCTTTACCAAAATAGGGCTGTAAAACTTTAGGTAATGCAATTCCGTTTTCGGTTTGAAAATTTTCTACTAATGCAGCATAAATTCTTGGTAAAGCCAAACTGCTACCATTAAGGCTATGTGCTAATTGGGTTTTACCATCTTGACCTTTAAATCTACATTTCATTCTATTGGTTTGAAAAGCTTCGAAATTGCTTACACTACTTACCTCAAGCCATTTATTTTGAGCAGCACTAAACACTTCAAAATCGTAAGTTAATGCACTTGCAAAACTCATATCTCCCCCACATAAAGCTAAAATTCTGTAAGGCAATTCAAGACTTTGTAATAATTTTTCTACATGTGCAACCATGTCATCCAAAACATCATAACTATTACTAGGATGAACTATTTGAATAATCTCTACTTTTTCAAACTGATGAACACGATTTAGACCCCTAACATCACTACCAAAACTTCCAGCTTCTCTTCTAAAACAAGGGCTATAAGCCGTCATTTTTATGGGCAAATCTGTTTCTTTTAAAATTACATCTCTATATACATTGGTTACAGGCACTTCGGCTGTTGGTATTAAATAAAAGTTATCTGCTGTTGCATGATACATTTGACCTTCTTTATCTGGCAGTTGCCCTGTACCATAAGCACTGGCTTCATTTACCATATAAGGAGGAATAAATTCTGTATATCCTGCATTGGTATTAAAATCTAAAAAATATTGACTTAATGCTCGTTGTAACTTAGCCCCTTTTCCTTTGTACAATGGAAAACCCGAACCTGTAATTTTTGCTCCAAGTTCAAAATCAACCAAATCGTATTGCTTAATTAAATCCCAATGTGGCTTAGCATTTGTAGGTAATGTTGGTTTAATTCCACCTTCTTTTACTACAATATTTTCTTCTGGAGTTTTACCAACTGGCACTTTGCTATTGGGCAAATTAGGAAGCTGTATTAATAAATCGTGCAATTGTTGTTCCAAAGTTTGCAATTCAGCATTAAACGTAGTTGTGGCTTGTTTTAAATTGGCAACTTCTTGCTTTTTTGCTTCGGCTTCTTCTTTATTCCCTTTAGCCATTAGCATGCCTATTTCTTTAGATGTTGCATTTATAGATGCCTGTGCTGTATCAAAATTTACTTGTGTTTTTCTGCGGTTTTCATCAATTGTAATAATATCATCAACCAATCCCAATTGCTTAAAGTGTTTTCTTTCTAGCAAATCTTTTACTTCTTGAGGATTATTTTTTAATACACTTATTTGTAACATAATTGTTGTAAAAATTTTGGCAAATGTAGGCATTACACTTGCTGATTAATAACTAAAAACTACCAATTAAAATTTACTGTACTTTTAGGAAAATCTAGCTTTGTGTTTTTTTCTTCGCCATTAGCTTTTGCCCTAAATATATTCACTTGTTTTACATTAAAGTCATACATAACTGTGCAACTAGCATTTAAGGATTTTATTATAGTATTTTGAGGCACTTCTGCATAAATCCAAATACTTTCTTGTTGAATTTCAAAGCCCACATACTGCAACGTTTTTGGTGTGTTGTTTATAGATAATTGAAGCTTTTGTTTAATGTATTCGAAAACTAATTTATCATTTAAAGTTTTATTTGCTACATTATTAAAATCAACTTTTAAATTAGGATGAATTTTAGCCAAATTGTTTTCAAAATCATCTATAAAAATTCGTATACTTATTTCTACAGTTTGTTCTTTTATATTGTGCTGTGCCTCAATTAAACTTAAATAAAAAGGATGCTTAGTAGTAAAACTATTAAGCACAAAAAAACCAAATAAATAAATCCATTTTTTTTTAAGCATTTAAATATTACATTTACGCCTTGCAAATTTTAGATAAAATAGTGGTAACATTAAAATTTATTAATGAATAGTTTTGATTTGTATTTTAATTTAGGCTGGCAACATATTGCTGATTGGCAAGGATACGATCATATTTTATTTGTAATGGTGCTTTGTTTAAGATATGTATTTGCAGATTGGAAGAAAGTTCTTTTTTTAGTAACTGCTTTTACCATTGGGCATAGTATTACTTTGGCTTTAAGTGTATTGCAAGTAATAAGTTTTAAACAAAATTTAATAGAATTTCTTATTCCTATAACTATAATTATAACTGCACTTAGCAATTTACAAGTAAAAAAATTTGTATTTAAAAACAAATGGAATGCTATTTATTTTTTAGCCCTTTTTTTTGGTTTAATTCATGGTTTAGGTTTTAGCAATTATCTTAAAAGTTTGTTGGGCAAAGGGAGCAATATTGTTTGGGAGCTTTTTGCATTTAATATTGGTTTAGAAATTGGACAATTATTAATTGTAACTGCTGGGCTGTTGCTTAGTTTTGTTTGTTTAAATGTTTTAAAATTAAATCGTAGAGAATTTATTTTGTTTTGTAGTGGGGGCGTTTTTTTAGTTGCTTTTATAATGGCAATAGAGAGATGGCCTTTTTAAATATTAATTAAAGTTTTAAAATTTAGTATGATGCGTTTTTCACTTTTAGTAGCATTTGCCAGTTTAGGTTTTAGTGCACAAGCACAAAACATCCAAAACAATCCTGGTAGTAATCATGGAAATAAATTTGAGCAGTTGGGTACTATTTTACCTACTCCAAATGAGTATAGAACAGCCAGTGGAGCTCCTGGCAATAAATATTGGCAACAACGTTGCGACTACGATATTAAATGTAGTTTAGATGAAGTTAATCTCAAGCTTACAGGAGCTGAAACAATTACTTACTACAATAATAGTCCAGATGTACTTACTTATTTGTGGTTGCAGTTAGATGAAAACCAGCACAGCACTGTAAATAATGCTAATTATCAAACTAGTAATGGGGTAGGCAAAAACTTGCCAATTACTGCTTTGGAAAGAATGGAAGAAGCTAAAACCGATAATGGTTATGGCCATCAAATAAGCTTAATTACCGATGCTTTAGGTAAAAAATTAAACTATACTATCAACAAAACCATGATGCGTGTAGAATTACCTTCAGCTTTAAAACCTGGTCAACAATTTAAATTTAAAATTAATTGGAGCTACAAAATACCAGATAGAATGTCTAAAGGCGGTCGTGGTGGCTACGAGTATTTCCCAGAAGAAGACAACTACCTTTTCACCATTACACAATGGTACCCTCGTTTGTGTGTGTACAATGATTATGCAGGTTGGCAAAACCAACAATTTGCAGGTAGCGGAGAGTTTACCCTAACTTTCGGAAACTTTAATGTAGAAATGACTGTACCAGCCGACCATGTAGTTTTAAGTACTGGTGAATGTAGCAACTATGCAGCTGTACTTACAACTGCTCAGCAAGCTCGTTGGGCAAAAGCACAAACAGCAAAAGAGCCAATAGAAATTGTAACATTAGACGAAGCAAAAGCTGCTGAAACTAAAAAAATTAGAGCTACAAAAACTTGGCGTTATAATGCCAATATGGTTAGAGATTTTGCATGGACAAGTAGCCGTAAATATATTTGGGATGCTATGCCTGCCTATGTAGAAGGCAAAAAAGTAATGTGCATGAGTGGCTACCCTAAAGAAGCTTATGGATTATACAGAAAATATAGCACTAAAGCGGTTGCACATACCATAAAAAGTTATAGTAAATTTTCTATTGCATATCCTTACCCAGTAGCTCAAAGTATTGAGGCAAGTAATGGTATGGAATATCCAATGATTTGTTTTAATTATGGAAGAACCGAAAAAGATGGAACTTATAGCGAAGCCACTAAATATGGAATGCTTGGAGTAATCATCCACGAAGTTGGACACAACTTTTTTCCTATGATAATTAATAGCGACGAAAGACAATGGAGTTGGATGGACGAAGGCTTAAACACATTTGTTCAGTACCTAAGCGAAGAACTTTGGGATAATAAATATCCTAGTCGTCGTGGGCCTGCACATGCTATAGTAGATTATATGAAGCTTCCAAAAGATCAGTTAGAGCCTATTATGACTAATAGCGAAAACATCATCAACTTTGGGCCAAATGCTTATAGCAAACCAGCTACAGGTTTAAATATTCTTAGAGAAACTGTAATGGGGCGTAAATTATTTGATTATTCATTTAAAGAATATGCTCGCCGTTGGGCATTTAAACAACCTACACCAGCCGACTTTTTTAGAACCATGGAAGATGCTAGTGCCGAAGATTTAGATTGGTTTTGGCGTGGATGGTTTTATAGCATTGATGCTTGTGATATAGCAATTGATACTGTAAAACATGCAACTTATGATGCAGCACAAATGCCTACAATACCTCAAGGAGGTGGAAGAGGTTTTGGAGGAAGTGGAAAGTTGGCTAAGCCAATGTTAAATAGCTTTGAAGACATTAGTAAAATAAGAAATAGAGAAGACAAAAGCATTGTTTTTGAAGTAGATGTAGATACAACACTTAGAGATTTTTATTGGAAATATGCAAGAGGTATTGTAGCTTACGATAGTACCATTAAAGTTGAAGCTGCTACACCAACTATGCCAGATAAGTTAAATGATGCTGAGCAAGCTAAATATGCCAATACGCATTTGTACGAAGTAACTTTTACCAACAAAGGTGGTTTGGTAATGCCAATAATTATTGAATTTACATTTGAAGATGGCACAAAAATGACTGAAAAAATTCCTGCACAAGTATGGCGTAAAAATGAGCAAAAAGTTGTAAAAACATTTATGACTACTAAAAAAGCTACAGCTATACAATTAGACCCAATGAAAGAAACAGCAGATATTGATACTAAAAATAATACTTGGCCTAAGGTTGATGAAGAGCCAAGCAAATTTGGAATTTATAAAGCTAAAGCTGGAGCTGCACGAGGACAAAGCACTGGCGTAAATCCTATGCAAGCTT
Organism: Chitinophagaceae bacterium; assembly: GCA_049242885.1. Taxonomy (GTDB): domain Bacteria; phylum Bacteroidota; class Bacteroidia; order Chitinophagales; family Chitinophagaceae; genus CAIVPM01. Next base: position 3,402 of record JBMLOQ010000106.1, on the reverse strand, counting down.
TAGGAGGTAAATAATTACTCAACACACTATAATAAAAAACCTCTGACTTTAAAATCAGAGGTTTTTTTATTATCTATTCTTTCAAAACTAAACCGCTTCCATTTGCATTTGTTTTGCTGCTTTTTTGCGGTCTTCTTCATCTAAAATTACTTTACGCATTCTTATATTTTTTGGAGTTACTTCAATACACTCATCTTGTTGAATATACTCCATACACTCTTCTAAAGTAAGTAAAGTTTTTGGTGCAATACGTGTAGCATCATCACTACCACTTGCTCTATGATTGGTTAATTTTTTACCTTCAATTGCATTTACATTTAAATCGCCTGGCTTAATATGCTCAGCAATAATTTGTCCTGCATAAACATCTTCTCCTGGATCTACAAAAAAGGTTCCTCTGTCTTGCAATTTATCTATTGAATATCCTGTTGTTGTGCCTGTAAACTTACTTATTAAAACACCATTATTTCTACCAGGTATAGCACCTTTCCAAGGTTTATACTCAGCAAATCTATGTGCCATTACAGCTTCACCTGCTGTATTGGTAAGCATTTGGCTACGTAAACCTATTAAGCCACGAGAAGGAATGTCAAACTCAAGGTGTTGCATTTCGCCTTTGCTTTCCATAATCAACATTTCACCTTTCTTCTGTGTAACTAAATCAATTACTTTACCACTATAATCTGCTGGTACATCAACTACTAAAACCTCATAAGGCTCACAACGTTTGCCATTAATTTGTTTTTCTAAAACTTGAGGATTACCAACTGTTAACTCATACCCTTCTCTACGCATGGTTTCTACTAAAACACCAAGGTGCAAAATACCACGTCCAAATACATTAAAACTATCTGCACTATCCGTATCTTCAACTCTTAAAGCTAGATTTTTTTCAGTTTCTTTCATCAATCTATCACGCAAGTGACGAGATGTTACAAACTTTCCATCTTTACCAAAGAATGGAGAATTGTTGATGCTAAATGTCATACTCATGGTAGGCTCGTCAACACTAATAATTGGCAAAGCCTCAGGATTTTCAACATCAGCAATGGTATCGCCAATATTAAATTCTTCTAATCCTACAACTGCACATAAATCTCCAGCAAAAACTTCAGTTATTTTACGCTTGCCCATACCTTCAAACACATATAATTCGCGTACTCTAATTTTTTTAACTGTGCCATCAGCTTGCAACAATGCAATTTGTTGATTTTCTTTAATACTTCCTCTTGTTACTTTACCAATAGCAATTCTTCCTAAGAAAGAAGAATAATCTAAGCTTGTAATTTGCATTTGTAATGGACCTTCTGCAATTTTTGGTTGAGGTACATATTTAATTATACCATCCATCAAAGGCATAATATCTTCACAAGGCGTTAAGCTATCATTAAACCAACCATTTTTACCACTACCATAATAGGTAGGAAAATCTAATTGTTCTTCAGTTGCATCAAGGTTAAAGAATAATTCAAAAACCGCATCATGTACTTCATCTGGACGGCAATTTTCTTTATCAACTTTATTAATAACCACAATTGGTTTTAAATTAAGTTGTAACGCTTTTTGCAATACAAAACGAGTTTGTGGCATTGGCCCTTCAAAAGCATCTACCAATAAAATTACACCATCTGCCATTTTTAAAACACGTTCTACTTCACCACCAAAGTCGGCGTGACCTGGTGTATCTATAACATTAATTTTAGTGTCTTTGTAAGTAACTGCAGCATTTTTACTAAAAATAGTAATACCTCGTTCTCTTTCAAGGTCGTTGCTATCCATAATTAACTCACCAGTTTCTTGGTTGTCTCTAAACACTTTTGTAGTGTGTAAAATACGGTCAACCAATGTAGTTTTACCATGGTCAACGTGGGCAATAATTGCTATGTTGCGTAAATTCATAAACGATTTTTTGTTGACAATTTTTAGCTTTAAAATGAATTAGAACTCAATTTAAATACCAATAGTATCAACTTTTTAAAATTTCAGTTTGCAAAAGTAAGGGTTTGACGGCTGAAATGGCTTTAAATATTGCTCTTTACTTAAACTTAATGTTGGTTTTGTTGTTGTTTAAGAATGAAACTTTATACTACATTACGTTATTTGTTTGTGTTGTTTTACGTTTTTGCTGGGGTAAATCATTTTATAAACCCTCACCTGTATTGGCCATTAATTCCTAATTATTTGGCAGATTTTAAAGTGCTACTAAATATTGTTGCAGGAATTGTAGAGGTTTTAGTAGCCTTATTAATGCTGAGCAAAAGAACTGTACAATTGTCGTCTTATTTAACAATTGCTATGCTTATTGCATTTGTTCCTAGCCATATTTATTTTATACAAAAAGGGGATTTACAAATTGCTGGCCTTACAATTACACCAACAATTGCTTGGTTACGATTATTAATTGTTCATCCCATACTTATATTTTGGGCTTGGTGGTTGAGTAAACGAAATTAAAAAAGCTTGATGACATTATCGTCATCAAGCTTTTAAAGTTTATCTTCCAAAAACTGTTTTTAAAATATCTGTTGTACGTGCTGCAGGGTCTTTTCTAATTTTTCCTTCCTCTATGGCAAGTTGCATAAATATACCTTGTAAGGCTTTTTCTGTAACATAAGCTGTTAAATCTGGATTTACTTTTTGCAAGGCAAAGCGATTGTAGTTGCTAAAAATGGTATTCCAGTGTTTAGTGGCATCTATTTTATTTAATGCAGTTTCAATAACTGGTCTGAATGCATTAGTGAGAGCTGTGTTTGTTTTGTTTTGTAAAAATGTAGTAGCAGCATTTTCGTTACCTCGCAAAATAGCAAAAGCATCGGTAAAACTCATGCCTTTAATTGCATCTATAAAAATTGGGGCAGCTTGTTTGGTGGCATCTTCGGCAGCTCTATTCATATTTAAAATAGCATCATCTACCTGTTTGTTCATACCTAATTTTCTTAAACTTTGCTCAACTTTTACAGCTTCAGGAGGCATTAAAATTTTCAATGCAGCATTACCAAAAAAGCCATCAACGGCACTTAATTGTTGTGTTCCTTTATTAATTCCCACTTGCAAAGCTTCCTTTAAGCCACTAATAACAGTATTATTACTTAATGTATCTTTATTATCTGTTTTCTTAAAAGGATTATTTACTTTAGGAATATTAATTTTTGGCAATTGAGCTTGAGTTTTAAAAACTAAAAAACTTGCTAAAAAAAGGTATCCAATTTTTTTCATAATTATAATTTATAAGAAGCGAAAGTAGTAGCGATACTTAATAATGAAGTACATTTTTTGTTAAAAAATTAACTGCCAACAAAAAAGCCCTGAGCTTTTTATTACTCAGAGCTTTAAGATGTAATTTAAGATTCCTTGTCCTTTTTCTTTTCATCCATCATATCCATTAACTTCATACCTAATAAA
>JBMLOQ010000105.1:0-12446 GCA_049242885.1 Chitinophagaceae bacterium | reverse complement strand
TTTTTAACTTTTAAAATAATTCATTTTAATTCTTTACTCCAAAATTGAGTTATCAATTATTCCAATTTATATTAATAAGTTAGCATTATTTATTTCCAAACTAAAAAACCATATTTCCTTTGTTTTTTATCTGCTCATTTGTAAGTTCAGTAACCAATTGTACGCTTGCAATATTTTTTATTGCATTCTTTATCCATTGGCACTTTTCGTTTTCTACAAAATCTCCTTTCATTAGCCATAAAAAATCAATATGCTTAAATTCGGGCAACAAATATTCTCCATCATGGTGATTATGATATAAATAATGTACCAAAAAACTCTCAGGCTCCTGCCATTGATAAATATTAAAAAAATAATCTCTTCGCTTTTTTCTTAAATGAATTTCCAAATCATTATTCAAAGTAAATTTTACTCCTAAACTATTATTCAACTGCCAACAAAAATGATAATTTTTGGTTGGGGCTATTATGCCCAAAAGCCTTGTATCATCAAAGAAATCTTCGTTTAACTCGTCAATGTTTAGTTTAAGTTTCATTAAAATTTTAGGGTTAAAAAGTTATATTAAAACTTAGTTCATCATCACCACGCTTTACTTTCAATGTGGTAGCATCACCTTTTTTAAATTTACTTAAGCTAGTCATATAGCTCATTACATCTGTAAAATTGTGGTCGCCTAGTTGCAACAAAACATCTCCTGCTTTTAATCCAATTTTTTCAGCCAATTTATTTGGGCTTACCCCGTCAATTCTTACACCTACACCATTATAACCATAATCTGGTATTACACCAAGGCTAACTGTAAACTTACTACTTTTTCCCATTTTAGGTTCGGCAGTTTTAAGAAAAACGAGTTTTGGTTTTGCATTTAATGAGTCAATAATTTCTGCAATAAATTGTACAATCAAAGCTTCATCATTATAATTAATTTTGTTTGCATCGTCTGTAGATTTATGATAATCGCTATGGCTTCCTGTAAAGAAAAATAGCACTGGAATATCTTTTCTGTAAAAACTAGCATGATCACTTGGACCACCCCCTGTGCTATCATACTTGGTAATTAAACTAGTTTTAATGTTTGGCAAAATACTACTCCATGTTGGCGATGTACCAAAACCTCCAATTGTTAATTTATGAGCTGTATCGTATCGTCCAATCATATCCATATTAATCATACAATTTGGCTTTATTTTTATAGTAGGATTTTCTAACCAATGTTTACTACCTAGCAATCCCAATTCTTCACCACTAAAATGAATAAACAAATAATTGTAGCTTTTATTATTCTTTTGCTTTAACAACCTTGCTAGTTCAAGTAAAGCTGCACTTCCACTTGCATTATCATCAGCCCCATTATGTATTTCATGAGCTGTATCTAAAGCATTTTTATCTTCTCCAAATCCTAAATGATCATAATGAGCTCCCAGTATTATTGTATTTTCTGCTTGATTATTTATAAATCCCACCACATTATTAGCAATTCTTTTTTCATCAAATAAATCAACACTTATTTTTATATTGTAGCTTGCAATAACATCTTTAGTAAACTTGCTTGCTATTGTTTTTTCAACAAAAACTACAGGAATTTTTAAACTACTAATTTTTGATTTTTTTTCGAAAGAAACTACAACATCGATGTTTGAAGAGTTAATGAAAACAATAGCACCTGCTCCATTTTTTTCATGTTTTATTGCCTGATTATATAGATAGTCTAAAACATCAAAATGGGGGTTGGTTTTATTTTCTTCCATTGCATCCTTTATATCTATAACCCATACCATACTATTTTCACGCAAAGAGATAGATGCAAAGCTTTCCATACTTTTATTAGCACTAAAATGTAGTGGCAAAAAGTATTTCTCTTCGACTTTAACATCATCAATAATCAAAAAGTTTTTGGGACTTTTGTAACTTTTGCCATCGTTTATTTCGAATGATTGTGTATAGCTTTCGCTTGTTTTTTCTAACCCAATGTTTAGGTACTGCTTTACTAAATAATCTTTTGCCAAATTTTCACCCTCAGTTCCCGTTCTTCTACCTTGTAATTTATCATCTGCTAAAAACTCAATATGTGATTTCAAATTACTTTGTATCGTATCTTTTTGTTTAAGTTTTGCAATAAGTTGTTGAGCCTCTAGCTTTTTAAGTTTTCTTTTGCTTTGCGACCATAAAGTTTGGGGTAAAATAAAAACTAATAATAGGTATTTGTACATAATTATAATTTGTACAAAAATAGGTTTACACCCTAAAGACATGCTTAGTTTTTATAGTTAATTCTATTTTATTAATAAGTTTATAATAATTTTAAAATCATAAAATGGCATTTTTTTGGAAATTATTACGACTAAAAACATTTTTTTAACATTTTTTTTGCTATTAAATAACTGTATCTTACATTTACCGAGATGAAAAAAACTAATTACTTATTCCTTTTTTTATTGTGCATTTGTAGTTTAAAAAATGTAAATGCACAGGTAGATCCCCATTTTTCGCAATATTATGTATATCCTCAATGGTTAAATCCAGCACTTACAGGTGTAATGGATGGAGACTATAGGGTTGCTGGGGTTTATAGAAGTCAATGGCAAAACTTTAATGGAGGCTTTAGTACCATTGGAATTGCTGCAGAGTATGCCACCCAAAAAGATTTTAATATTGGTTTTGGAATGTTTCAGCAAACTGCTGCAAATGGTGGCTACAAGTATTTAACGCCTTATGCAAGTGCAGCTTACACTGGTATTAAATTTGGAAAAAATGGAACACATCGTGTAAGTGTAGGCATTAATGCAGGAGTAATAAACAGAAGGTTTGACAGAAGTAAATTTACTTTTGGAGACCAATGGAATCCTGTAAGTGGTTTTTCTGTTGCTAATCCTACTGGTGATGTTATACAAACTCCACAAAGTACTGTTTTTGATATGGGTGCTGGTGCTTTATATTTTGATGGTACACCAAATAAAAAAGCTAATATATATTTTGGCTTTTCTGTTGCTCATCTTACACAGCCACTAGATCCTTTTACAGATGGTCCATCAAAACAAAAAATGCCTAGTAGATATACTTTTCATGGAGGTGTAAAAATACAAATGAGCGAAACCGTAAGCCTTACGCCAAATTTTTTATACTTAATGCAAGGCCAAGCTAGAGAAACTATGTTTGGAGCCTACGCTCAAATTAGAGGCAACGACGTGTTTGATTTTTTATGTGGTGCCAATTATCGTATAAATGATGCTTTTGTACCTTTTGTAGGTTTTAACCATAAAGATTTTGTACTAGGCTTTAGCTACGATGCAAATATTAGCGACCTTGGAAGAGCTGTAAATGGTGTAAATAGTTTTGAAATTTCTTTATCGTTTACTGGCAGAAAAAAGAAAAACTACGATACTCAAAATTTTATTTGTCCTCGTTTATAATTATTTCGAACAACAATATTTATTACTGCTTATACCCATCAACAAATGAACAAATTTAAGGCTTTATATCTTGTAATTTTTATACTAATACAACAAATTGCAACTGCACAATTTGTGCCAGATTTTAAAAGAAATGCTGATAGATTTTATGCACAAGGCGATTTTTATTCGGCTGCTATCTATTACGAAAAATATTTAAACAATAGAAAATCTAAAGATACCATAACAATTTACAATCCTTATGCTGTAAAACAATCTCTGAAAAAGAAAAATGTAGCACCTGCCTTAAAACCCGCTAAAGGCATAAGTATTTCGGAAATAATGAACAGAATTGCTGAAGGATATAAAAGTGTTAACGATTATAAAAATGCAGAAAACTGGTATAGCCAAGTTGCTGCTAACGATAAAGCCACTTATCCACTTAGCGAATTTAAACTAGGCGTTTGCCAAAGAGCTAATGCAAAATACAATGAAGCTGAAGCAACTTTTACCAATTTTTTAAGCACCTACACTTTAGACGATGAATACAGTCAACAAGCTAAATCGGAATTAGCAAACCTTAAATTTTTAATTGCACAAAAAGCAGGAAAAGAAAAAGATTTATTTAAAATAGGTAAAACCGCTATCAACGTTAATCAAAGTCAATGTGGCTCTTATGCTCCTTTTGTGCAAAAGGGTGTTTTGTATTTTACTTCTACAAGCAAGGATACTAATGAAGCAAAGCAAAAAAATGCTCCATATTTAAACAATATTTATATAAGTAATGAAAACGAAACCTTGCGTTTAAACCTACCTACTTTTGAAGGTGGCGACCAAGGCACACCTTGCTTTACGCCCAATGGCAATACCATATTTTTTACAAGAAGAAAAAAAGAAAATGGTAAAGAAGTTTATGGTATTTATAAAAGCTCTAAAAACTTAAATGGAGTTTGGAGCGACCCAGAAAAATTAGGGCTAGATATAAATATGGAAGGATTTATATCAAAACAACCAAATGTTACAAATGATGGAAAATATTTATTATTTGCAAGTAATATGCCTGGTGGACAAGGAAAATTTGACATTTGGTATGCAAATTTAGATGCTAGTGGCAACGTTGGAAAACCAACCAACTTTGGAACAAGTGTTAATAGCAAAGAAGATGAAGAAGCCCCTTTTTACCATAATCCTAGTATGCAAATAGTATTTGCAAGTAAGGGTCGTATTGGAATGGGTGGATTTGATCTTTACACAGCAAAAGGTGTTATTGGCGAAAGCTTTACAACCCCTGCAAATATTGGGTATCCAATAAATACAGAAAAAGATGACATTTACTTTTACAGCAACGACGATAAATATTTGCTTAGAAACTTTTACATGAGTAGTGATAGAGAAAGTGTGTGTTTAGAAATGTATAGTGCTAGTAAAATTATTAAAAAATTTATTGGAGGTAAAATTGTAGATAGTAAAACTTTACAACCACTTAGTGGTGTTACTGTTGGTATTGTGAATGAAAATGGAAAAACAATAGGAAATAGTATTACCGATGCCGATGGAAAATTTTTATACGAAACAGATCCATATAATTCATACAAGGCCAACGCAAATAAAGAAGATTATAAATCATTTGCCGATGCTGGGAATATGAAAGATTTTAACTCGGATGTACAAATTTTAGAAGACTGGAAGTTAGAAGCAATAGAAAAGCCAGTGATTGTGGATAATCCACCACCTGCAAAACCTTTAATTGTACGTTTTGAATTTGATAAGTTTGACATTGAAGAAGAGTATAAACCAAGCCTAGATAGCCTTGCAGCATTATTAAAAAGAGAGCCAAACCTAACTGTAGAAATTGGTGGCTACACAGATGAAAAAGGTAGTGAAAAATACAACCTTAAACTATCTAATAAAAGAGCAAAAGCTGGTAAAGATTACCTAATTAAAACCTATGGTATTGATGGAAACAGATTAAGCACAAAAGCTTATGGTAAATGCTGCCCAATTGAAAAAGAAATTAATGACGATGGCACAGATAATGAAGCAGCTCGAAAAGTAAATAGAAGATTAGAATTTAGAATTTCAGGTTTATAGAGTTTAGAATTTAGAAATAAAAAAAGTCTTGCTACAAAAAAAGCAAGACTTTTTTTGTGTTTAATTTTTTTAAAGTAATATTTATGTAACAATAAAACCTATTTTTGTTACGTTATTAAGTTTTGAATGAAGCATTTTTACAAGATATTTTTATTTATTATTTTATCAACGCTCTCTTTAACAAGAGCTAATGCCAATTTTGTAGTAGTAGGCGAAGGTGGATTAAAAGCTTTGAAATGCTATCCAAACCCAGCAAATAACAACATAAATTTTGAGTTTACTAAAACTCAAGATAAAAACACCAGGCTTATCATTTTTAATTTCGTTGGAAAACAAGTTGTAGAACTAAAAGTAGAAAATAATAAAATTAACCTTAGTCTTGAAACTTTTTATAGAGGCTTATATTTATACAAACTTGTAGATAGAGCAGGAAAAGTTATTGATAGTGGAAAGTTTCAGGTAATTAAATAATTAAATTAAGTTAATAATTAAAAAGCCTCTGCTAAAACAGAGGCTTTTTAATTATGTTAAAATTCACAATTCTTTGGTGTTCTTGCAAATGGTATTACATCTCTAATGTTCGTCATTCCAGTAACAAATAAAACCATACGCTCAAAACCTAAACCAAATCCTGCATGTGGTACAGTTCCAAATCTACGAGTATCTAAATACCAACTCATTTCTTCTGTTGGAATATGCATTGCTTCCATTCGTGAAACAAGTTTTTCTAAACGTTCTTCTCTTTGGCTACCACCTACAATTTCACCAATTCCTGGTGCTAAAATATCCATGGCAGCCACAGTTTCTTTACCTGGCTCACAACCATCATCTTGCCTCATATAAAATGCTTTTATTGCAGCAGGATAATTGGTTACAATTACTGGTTTTTTAAAGTGTTTTTCAACCAAAAACCTTTCATGTTCGCTTTGCATATCTATTCCCCAAGCAACATCATACTTAAATTTCTTTTTCTTATAATGTTGGCTGTTAAGCAAAATATCTATAGCTTGGGTATATGTAATTCTCTCGAAACTATTACTTAATACAAAGTTTAATTTTTCTAATAAGCCCATTTCTTGTCTTTCGTTAGTAGGCTTTTGTTTTTCTTCTTCAGCTAAACGAGCATCCAAAAACTCAAGGTCTTCCTTATTGTGCTCTAAAACATATTTTATTAAGTATTGAATAAACTCTTCAGCCAAGTTCATATTATCTTCTAAATCATGAAAAGCCATTTCGGGTTCAATCATCCAAAACTCAGCCAAGTGCCTTGTTGTGTTGCTATTTTCTGCTCTAAAAGTTGGTCCAAAAGTATAAATTTCGCTAAAGGCCATAGCACCTAATTCTCCTTCAAGCTGGCCACTAACTGTAAGGTTAGTTGCTTTACCAAAAAAGTCTTCGCTATAGTTTATACTTCCATCTTCGTTTTTAGGGGCTGTGCCATCAATAGGCAATGTAGTTACTTTAAACATTTCACCAGCACCCTCAGCATCGCTTGCAGTTACAATTGGTGTGTGTAAATACACAAAACCCTTATCATTATAAAATTTATGAATAGCATAAGCTAGCGAATGGCGTATTCTAAAAATAGCACCAAAAGTGTTGGTTCTGAAACGCAAATGTGCTATTTCTCTTAAATACTCCAAGCTATGTTTTTTGGGTTGTAAAGGATATTTTTCGGCATCGCTATCACCCAAAATTTCTATTGATGTAGCTTTAACTTCTACTGTTTGTCCTTTACCTAAGCTAGCTATCAACTCACCTACAACCTTTATTGAAGCTCCTGTTGTAATACGTTTTAAAGAAGTTTCATCCAACATTCCCAACTCTACAACTACTTGAATATTATTATTGGTACTACCATCATTTAAAGCTATAAACTGATTGTTACGAAAGGTACGTACCCAACCCATTACAATTACTTGTTGCCCTATTTTATCGCCAGTTAGTAGCGATTTTATTTTTGTTCTGTTGTTAAACATTTCGATGTTTTTTTAGTTTGAAGTAAATTTTTATCAAACAATTAAAGTTTGCAAATATATGCATATGAATTTGCTGAATAATTGTGTTATTTATTAAATAGATTATTATACTGCTCATCATTCATATACTCCAAAATATCTCCTGGTTGGCAATTCAATAATCTACAAATATCTTCTAACGTGCTGAACTTAATAGCTTTAGCTTTTCCAGTTTTTAAAATACTGAGATTAGCTATTGTAATATCAAGCTTTTCGCTTAAAGCTGTTAAACTCATTTTACGTTTTGCCAACATTACATCTAAGTTTACTACTATTGGCATAGGTTATATGGTTAGGTCGTTTTGTTCTTGCAATTTTGCACCTTTTTGAAAAGCTTTTGAAACAATAAAAATAGCAATTGCAAAAAAGAAAGAATATAAATTATCGAAGACTCCATTAACTATATTCTTGTCAATTTCAAACGACTGGGGAATTTGATTTCTAAAAATAAAGTGTACAATATAATTAAACAAAACACCAATACTTCCGCTAATTAAGAAGCTAAAACTAATAATTTTTAAATACAAAACATTTTGAGGTACAAAAGCTAAACCTTTAGCAATATTAAGTACAATAACAAAGGGCATACCAATTGAAATTAATATACTTAATAATATAGAAATAAAGAAAAAAATATGAAAAATTGTATAGTATGTATTGTACTGGTCTTTTGTTATTGGTATACAAAGCTTTGTTTTTCTTGGGCTTTGATTAAAATTTTCTGTTAAAAAAAGTATAGATGTTTCCTCAAACATCTTAGTACCTATTTTTTTTGTGTTGCCGTTAGTATTTTGAACACTATCAAATCTTACATATTCAATATAATTTTTATTATTTTGTATGAAAAATTTAGCAAAATCCTTAAGTCGATAATTTTCTAAAGTTATATAAAAAAGATCAGATTTGCCTTTTTCAAAACAACTGTCGATGCCTAATTTTCTATTTGTTAAACTAGTATTTAATGAATCATAAAGTTTTTTTGATATTTCACTATTTTCATATTGCGATACGATTAATTTAGTGCTATCTAGTACCCTAATTCTATTTTTTTCACAAAGTAAGTTAATGTATTTGAACGGATAATAATTTCTTATTCCAATACTTCCAACACCAATTCCTTCGCCTGAAAAAGCATCCATTTTACCCAAAGTATAATCTTTAAAATCTTGATTTTCTTGATACACCTTACGTAAACTATCGGGAAAATTATTTCCAATATTATCTGAAAATTTTTGTAAACTACTATCCTTATCAAGGGATTTAATTTCAAAAAATGTCTCGCTTTGAAGTTCACTTGTTAGTTTAAAACCAAAAAAAATATTGTATAAATAAAAACAAGCCAAACCAGCTATTATTAGTAAAATGTAAAAGTCTATGCTTGTAAGTAATTTTCTCATATTTTAATTTTTTAAATTGTTAATTTTTGTTGTTTATCTAGTTTATATGCTTCGTAATAAACACCTGAAAGAAATATTATAATAAGGCCAACTATGCTTTTTAAAACATCTTGATTACTAAAATCTTTATTTAAAATGTATTCATTAAAAGTTATTTGCTTGATGTGCTTTAAGGCAAGCTCAGTTTGTATTCTATGTATAAGAAAACTAATTGAAAAACAAAAGCCAATGGAAGCTATATGAATTGTAAGATTTTTATGAAATAATCCGTGCTTATGGTAAGTCCAAATACAAATAAAAAAAAGCAAATAAACTATCATAGATAAAATTGGACCAAGAACTTTATTTTTCACAAAATCATATGCAACTGCATCAAATAAACTTGCATTTTTAATTTTCAGAAACGATTCAGTTTCTACTACCACATCTTTTGAATAATTATTTAATACTTGGGAACTTGAATATGGAGCATTTTTCTTAACAACAAACTGAAGTGTAAAATCACTATTACTAAAAAACAAATTATCTATACACTCAATAAAACTAATCAAAAAAAGCAACCCAGTAATTATCATAAATAAAATTCGCATAAAATAATTTTATAGCAATATTAACATTTTTTATTGTAATTCAATAAATATTCAAATTTTATTTTAAAGTAGATGTAAATTACTTTTTCCTAAATAACTAATAATTTTTGTTCAAAAAAATCATCATAGACTGTTTAATTAGTAATTCAAAAGCATTGTTAAAAACTAATAAACCTAACAAAATACCAATTATTAGGTAGTAAACTAAAATTTGCTCCTTATAGTTTCGTGTTTAAATTAATTATATGAAAAAAACAATTTTCTTTTTGCTGTTTAATTGTATGGTGTACATTACAAATGCACAAAACATTAATGAACATTACATTGCATTACCTATTACAAATTATATTCTTAAACAAAACGATAGTATAACCATTGTACAAGTTGAATTGCCAGAAAACTCTGCAATAAAAATTGATAATAAAGCCCTTGGGATGCTAGTTAGAAAATATGATAATGCTACAAACAGTTTAGATACAAGTGTTGTAGGTTATGGGCGTTGTAACTTAATAAAAGGAAGGTTTTACTACTTTGGAATTTCAACAAAAACAAAAAAAGAAGTAAAATTTGGTGATTTAATACAACTTAAAGCAAGCATAAACATTACATATTTAGGTGTATTGGCAAAATTGAGTTTAAAAAATATTCAATTTACGGATGTTGAAGGAAATGCTTTTTATACCCTTGAAGCACCATTTGGTTTTTCTGACAACGACGAAGGTGATTTTATTGCAAAAATGGCAAATGATATAAAATATACTGGAGCCGAAATGCTAAAAGCTCAACCCAACAATAATTTAAAGATTGATGAGGGAAGATACAAGGGTGGCAAACTACTCGAAAAAATGAAGATGATTGAAGCTTCCGATGTGCTTTTATTTTTAGAATACGTAAATGCTCGTCCATCTAAATACAAAGGCAATACTTGGAAAATTAGTGAAACCTTTGCAACTTGGATGCATGGTGGGGCTCCTGAAGTAATAAAGTAGATTACTTAAGAAGTATTTTGTTTTCTTTTTAAACAATTTTAACTACTTTAGTTTTCTAAAAAAAACAAAAATGAAAAAACAATTGCTTGCCTTTGCCAGTTTTGGCATTTTATTAGTGAGTTGTGCTGATAAAGCAGAAGAAAAATCAACTGCCAAATCAGAAGAAAAAAAAGAAACTTTACCTCCCCCTCCTCCAATGGATTCTGTTGCACAAATGAAAGCTTGGCAAGAATACAGCATGCCAAGTGAAGTGCATAAAATGATGGCCAGTTGGGATGGTGATTGGATTGCAGAAAATACTCAATGGATGGATGAAAAAGCTCCTCCAACTAAAGGTATTGCAGATGCTACAAATAAAATGATATTCGATGGAAGGTTTCAAGAAACAACATACAAAGGAACTTTTATGGGTATGCCTTTTAATGGCAAAGGAACTTTAGGCTACGATAATGCTAGAAAAGTTTTTAGCAATACTTGGATTGATAATATGGGTACAGGTATAATGACTATGGAAGGAACATGGGATGAAGCTACAAAAACAATAAACTTTAAAGGAAAAACTACCGACCCTATGACAAAAGCTGCTGCAGATATAAGAGAAACATTTACAATAGTTGATGCAAATACTCAAAAAATGGAAATGTTTATGAATGGCATGGATGGCAAAGAGTTTAAGAGTATGGAAATTATTTTTAAAAGAAAAAAGTAAATTCAACTAAATAACTTTTTAAAAAACCTTTTGCAAATTGCAAAAGGTTTTTTAATGCTATCAAAAAAATAGCAATTGCATAACTTGATTCACTTAAATTTGATGTAAAAAATGCTTACCAAAACCGATATTGAAAAATATTTTATTGCCGAAAAACAAGAAAGCTTAGTTTTTTTAATTATAGGAATAATTGCTATAATCCTTGCTTTAATAGGTTTATTTGCTTCTAAAAATGGCATATACAAAGGAGCATCTATACCATTAATTTTGATTGCATTGATACAAATTACAGTTGGATTTACTATTTATAAAAGAAGTGATGCAGATAGAACTAGAGTAGTATATGCCTATGATATGGCTCCTAATGATTTGAAATCTAAAGAATTAGTACGAATGCAAATTGTAAATAAGAATTTTGTAATTTACAGATACGTTGAAATTGCATTAGCAATCGTAGGTATTGCCTTGGTAATTTTTTTTAAACCCAAACTTGGAATTGATGACAATTGGGGTAGCAATAAATTTTGGTTTGGGCTAGGGATAGCCTTGGCTTTACAAGCCTTGATAATGCTTGGAGCAGATTATTTTGCAGAGAAAAGGGCATTGATGTACACCAAATTATTACAAGAATTTGTTAACAAATAAAGCAGCAATTTTGTAGAAATATGTTTCTTTTAATTTACAAAAAATGATGAAAAAAATTATCATATTACCTTGTTTGATTTGCTTTTTTACTTTTTCAAAAGCACAACAAAGTGTAAATGATACTTTAAAATTACCTGCTTGGATAAGCCCTGAGGGTGATACTTTAGCTTTAAGCTATTTAACACCAATTGACTTGCTTACAATAAGGTATTTAACCAAAGAACAAAAAGCCCAAAGAGCAGAATGGACAAGGCTTAGAAATGCAGTGTATGTAACTTTTCCTTATGCAAAAGCAGCATCTAAAATTATGAATGAAATTAACGCCAAACTTGTAGGTGTTACTGATAGAAAAAAACGAAAAGCCATTATAAAAAGCAGAGAAAAAGAATTGAGAAGCGAGTTTACAAGCAAGCTTACTAACCTTAGTGTTTATCAAGGAAAAGTATTAATGAAATTGATAAACCGAGAAACTGGAAACAATTGCTACGAAATAATTCAAGAATACAAAGGTGGATTTACTGCGACAGTTTATCAAACAGTTGCCTTTGTTTTTGGTACAAATTTAAAACAAGCCTATAGTCCAAACGATAAGGATAAAGACATTGAAACTATAGTGCT
>JBMLOQ010000104.1:0-3823 GCA_049242885.1 Chitinophagaceae bacterium | reverse complement strand
TCTTTTTTTTGAATTGTTGGACTTTCGCCTATCAAATCTGTAACATCTTTCTATAACTGCTAGGTCGCATCTTTTTTTTTCTTAAAAAAACTCGATTAAAATAAGTGAGTGTTTCAAAGCCATTGCCATAAGCAATTTCAGCCACTTGTTTATCTGTTGCAATCAACTCACTGCAAACATTGGCAATACGAATCTCATTTACATAATCAGAAAATGTATTGCCAGTGATGCGTTTAAAAAATTTGCAAAAAGCACCCGGAGACAAATGAATCAATGCAGCAGCTTTGTGAATAGTCATTGGTTCTGAGGCATGCTTTTGTACATACTTGCATACCTTATTGATTCGGTTTTCATTTTCTTCTCCTTTTAGCGGCTGATAAAACGAAGATGCTAAAGGCACAGGCTTTAATGTAGACAATTCTTGCAGGATATGTATCAGACTTGTAATTTTTTCAACACCACTTTTAGTGGGTAGCAGTTTTATTTGTTCCCTAGCGAGGGTAGATTTTCTCTCTTTAAAAACAATGCCTTGCTTTGCATATAGCAACAATTTATTAATGGTATAAAGTTCATCTAGTTCAGCAAAACGTTGAATAAATTCTTCTGAAAACTGTAATACTATGGCTTCTGATTTTCCTTTCAAGCCGCCATCACCTACCCAAGTATGTGGAAGACCAGGGCCAATTAGCACTAGGTCGCCGCTCTCAAAGTTTTGATGACTGTCGCCAACAAGTCGCCTTCCACTTCCTTTTACTATTAGCGTTAGTTCATATTCCGGGTGATAGTGCCAAAAAAAATCAAATGTTGGGGTGCTTATGTTATAAGCCATAAAGGAATGTTGCCCTTTTTTTGCATTAATATCTTCCAGTAATGGTTTCATATGCCACTATATATTCTATTTAAAACTTAAAAATACAATATTATGTCAATATAGTGTAATAATTTGCTTATGTAGTGCTATAAATCTTAATTGCTTAAAGATAGCTTTGTGGTCAAATAAAAATTTATGTCAACGATTCCTTCAGCTGTAGTTGCTGCTCTTTCAAATCCATACAATCTCACTGATGAACAAATAGCATTTTACCAAAAAAATCGATACATCAAACTTAAGCAAGTATTTGATGAAGCTACATTGTCTTTCTTTAATGAAGCTATTACAGAAAGAGTAAATAAAATGAACACCAATAACATTGCTTTAGAAGAAAGAAATACTTACGGCAAAGCTTTTTTGCAATTGTTTAATTTATGGGTAGAGGATGAAGTTGTGAAGCAACTTGTATTTAGTAAAAGGTTAGCAAAAATTGCAACCGATTTAATGAATGTTAATGGTGTGAGAATATATCATGATCAAGCATTGTTTAAAGAAGGTGGAGGTGGCATTACACCTTGGCATGCCGATCAATATTATTGGCCTTTAGAAACAGATAAAACAGTTACAGCATGGATTCCTTTGCAGGCAACGCCATTAGAATTAGGCCCTCTAGAGTTTAGTGCTGGCAGCCATCAAATTGTAGAAGGTAGAGATTTAGAAATTGGCGACGAAAGTGAAGCTATTATTCAGCAAAAATTAAGAGTAACCGATTTTAAACATGTAATAGAGCCTTTTGATGCAGGAGAAATCAGTTTTCACAGTGGCTGGGTTTTTCACAGAGCTGGTGCAAATACAACTAATCAAATGCGAAAGGTAATGACAGTTATTTATATGGATAAAGACATGGTGCTAAAAAATCCTGACAATAAAAATCAAGTAAACGACTGGAATACCTGGTGTCCAGGAGCCACAATTGGAGCAGTAATAGATACTCCATTAAATCCAATTATCTTTAAAAACTAATATTTTGCAAATAAATTATTGTTGCCCTTTTTGGGGATGCGAAACAGAATTACCTCATGTATTTGTACATAAAGTATTGAATGCACATTACGATGGTATTGAAATTTTTTTGCCACCATATTCAGATCCATTTACAAAAACTTTTATTAAAGAGTTGGAAACTGTGCAAAACAAAAACAATCATTTCACTTTTATTGCACAAGAACTTACATCTCCAAACAATGATACAGTTGATGGTTACATAAGTAAAATGGAATATAGTTTGCTTGAGTTGGCATCCTATCAACCAACATTTATTAACGCACATACCGGTAAAGATTATTTTTCGTTTGATGATAATTGCAAGGTGCTAGAAGCAGCCTTAACCATCAGCAGCAAAACAGGCATTCGTATTTTGCACGAAACACACCGTGGCAGGTTTTCATTTCATGCAGCATCTTTAGTTCCTTATCTTAAGAAGTTTCCTGAGATAGAATTGGTGGGTGATTTCTCTCATTTTTGTGCAGTTTCTGAAAGTATGTTGCAAGATCAAGAAGAATTCCTCCATCAAATCATTCCACATATAGCACATATACATGCAAGAATTGGACACGAACAATCACCACAAGTAAATGATCCTTTTGCACCAGAATGGCAACAACACTTTATTCAATTTGAAAAATGGTGGCAGCAAATTATTGCCTACAAAAAACAACAAGGCTGTACTAGTTTTACCATTACACCAGAGCATGGTCCTTTTCCTTATATGCCACAAACGCCTTACACAAAAGTTCCATTATCTAACCAATGGGATACCAATAAATCAATTAAAGAAAAACTACAAAAAACTTTAGTATGAGCATTACAAAAAAACACCTACTAATTATTTGTTTATTGTATTGCCTGCCTACTGGGCTTATTGCTCAAATACTTCATGTAGAACCTTTAAATTGGTGGGTAGGAATGAAAAATCCAAACCTTCAATTACTTATTCATGGAAATGATATTGGCTCAACCAATCCCTCCATTAATTATTCAGGTATTTCTATAAAAAAAGTAAGTAAAGCAAATAGTAAAAACTACTTATTTATTGATTTACTCATTGCAAAAAATACAAAGCCCGGAACATGCACCATTGAGTTTAAACAAGAAAATAAAATTGTTTATAGTTATAACTATTCAATATTACCAAGGCTTCAAAATGCCAATGAATACAAGGGTTTTAATGCAGCCGATGTAATTTATTTAATTGTACCCGATCGTTTTGCAAATGGCGATTCTACCAACGATGTTTTGCCAGAAATGAGAGAAAAAACAATCAATAGAAATTTTCCTGGTGGTAGGCATGGTGGCGATATTAGAGGTATAATTAACAACTTAGATTATATACATTCAATGGGCTTCACAGCCATTTGGCCAACACCATTGCTCGAAAACAATATGCCTGCTTACTCATATCATGGATATGCAATTACCAATCATTATAAAGTTGATCCACGTTTTGGCACTTTAAACGACTATAAAGAACTGGCATTAAAAGCAAAACAAAAAGGCATAAAATTAATTTTTGATGAAGTGCTTAACCATATTGGTACTGGATATTGGTGGATGAATGATTTGCCTTTTAAAAACTGGCTTAACAAACCTGATTCTTTTGAATTAACTAATCATGCAAGAACAGTAAACCAAGATTTATATGCTTCTAACTACGATAAAGATTTAATGACAAAGGGTTGGTTTGATAAATCAATGCCAGACATGAATGGTAGTAATCCTTTTGTAGCCAATTACCTAATTCAAAATACTATTTGGTGGATAGAAACCTTACAGTTAAGTGGTGTAAGGCAAGATACTTATGGTTATTCTGATAAAACATTTTTAAAAAATTGGAGCAATAGTATACTTAATGAATATCCCAATTTTAGTACAGTTGGCGAAGAGTGGAGTGTAAACCCATTGATAACTTCTTATTGGCAAAAAGGTAAAGAAAATAAAGATGGCTATAAAAGT
>JBMLOQ010000103.1:0-10246 GCA_049242885.1 Chitinophagaceae bacterium | reverse complement strand
TTTCCCAAATGCTATAATCATAATATCTACGTGGCATACCAGCTAAACCTTCGTAGTGCATTGGCCAGAAAATTAAATAAGCACCTACAATAGTTACCCAAAAATGTATGTAACCTAAAGTGTTATTTAAATATCTACCATACATTTTAGGATACCAATGGTAAATACCAGCAAACATTCCAAACATACTTGCAACCCCCATTACTATGTGAAAGTGTGCAATTACAAAATAAGTATCGTGTAAGTGAATATCTAAAGCACTATTACCCAACCAAATACCTGTTAAACCACCACTTATAAATAAGCTTACAAATCCAATGGCAAATAACATGGCTGGCGTAAATCTTATGCTACCTCTCCACAATGTTGTAAGCCAGTTAAATACTTTAATAGCACTTGGTACTGCAATTAATAAGGTAAGCAATACAAACACACTACCTAAGAATGGATTTAATCCTGTAACAAACATATGGTGAGCCCAAACCAAGAATGCTAAGATGGCAATTGCAAACAAGCTACCAATCATGGCTATGTAACCAAATATTGGCTTACGGCTGTTTACACTTAAAATTTCACTTACCATACCCATTGCAGGTAACAAGATAATATATACCTCTGGATGACCTAAGAACCAGAATAAATGTTGGAATAAAATAGCACTACCACCTTCATTAGGTAAAGCACCTACACCATTTACAAATAAATCTGATAAATAGAAGCTAGTTCCAAAATTTCTATCAAATATTAATAAAATACAACCACTTAATAATACAGGGAATGATAATACACCTAAAACTGCTGTAAAGAATAATGCCCAAATAGTTAGTGGCATACGTGTCATGCTCATTCCTTTAGTACGCATATTTAAAACAGTAGCGATGTAGTTTAAGCCTCCCAGCAAAGAAGACACAACAAATAAACTCATACTTATCAACCATAAATCCATACCAGTTTTGCTTCCTGGAGAAGCATCACCCAAGGCTGATAAAGGTGGATAAGCAGTCCAACCACCACTAAATGGTCCATTTTCTACAAAAATTGAACTCATCATTACTACGCTTGCTAAAAAGAAGAACCAATAGCTAAGCATATTCATAAATGGACTAGCCATATCTCTTGCACCTACTTGTAAAGGAATTAAAAAGTTGGCAAAAGTTCCACTTAAACCTGCAGTTAATACAAAGAATACTAAAACTGTACCATGTGTAGTAACCAAGGCATAATATGCTTGGGGGGTGATATGGCCTTTTTCAGCCCACCACTTACCTAATAAATCTTCTAAAATTGGAAAACTTTCATCAGGATAGCCAAGTTGTAATCTAAACAATACACTCATTAAGCCACCCACAACAGCCCAAACCATACCAGTTATTAAAAACTGCTTAGCAATCATCTTATGATCCATGCTAAACACATATTTACTAATAAAGGTTTCGTGGTGGTGATGCTCGTGATGATGGTCATCATGTGCTGCATGACTATCAACATGTGCATCGTGTAAAACTGCTTCGGTACTCATATTATTTAATCTTCAATTTTATATTTACGCAAAATATATTGCGGTTTTTTTGTTCCTTCTAACTATTATTCTTATAAAACCTGACTGATAAAGCTAAATTTTAATTTTATCAGAATATATAGCTCTATTTTACTGATTTTGTTACCATTGCTACCATTGGTTTTGCAGTGGTATCTTTTCCAGTTCCAGCAGGAGTTGCTTCTTCTTTTTTAGGAGCATAAAGGCTAGCATATTTTGCTGTTTGTTTTGCTTCCCAAGCGTCAAACTCTGCTTGAGTTACAACCTCTATACTTCCTTTCATGCTATAATGACCATTTCCACACATTTGATCACAACTTATTTCGTACTGGAAATTAGGATTTTTAGTTCTTTCCTTCATTTCAGCAGTGGTATAAATTGGAGTAAACCAAAGTGTAGTTGGCATTCCTGGTACAGCATCCATTTTCATTCTAAAATGTACTAAACCAACATCATGAATTACATCTCTACTATTAATAATTAATTTCACAGGACGACCTTTAACAACGTACATGGTTTGTTCCATTACTAAGTCATCATGGGTATATTTATCAGCTTTAAATGTTTGTTTGTCTCCATTTGGTTTTGTGATAGTTGTATCTCTCCAAATTAAACCAAGGCTATTATCAGCAGCATCAATTAGTCTGTAATATTTTTTTCCAAACTCTTTGTCTTTTCCTGCATATCTAAATATCCAACCAAATTGTTTACCTGTAACTTCCACTTTTAGAGCATTATCAGGAGCTTCACTTGTAAAACTAGTCCAGTTTTTTAATCCAAAAGTAACTAATACTGCAAGTGCAATGGCAGGAACAGCAGTCCAAATAACTTCCATTGTTGTGTTGTGTGGAAAATAGAAAACTGATTTTGTTTCGTTTTCTTGATATTTATAAGCAAACCAAAATAAAACTATTTGTGTAAGCACAAATACAATACCTGTGATGGCCAAAGTCCACATCATCATATTATCCACTTGGATACCTTGTTCACTTGCAGGACCACCATTAAACATTAACGTTTTTGGAGCATAAATTTCGTTGCAATACCAAACGCCTATTAATCCCAAAATCATAAAACCTAACATCATAAAGGCGTTTACTTTATTTGTTTGTTTACGACTTTGCTCCTCTCCTTTTAAAACTCCTACATATTCAGCTGCTTTGGAGATTTGAAAAATCACCAAAAAAATTAAAACAACTACTGCTAATATTAAAAACGTTTGCATACTTTTTATTTCTAATTTCTAATTTCTAATTATTTATAATTGGAAATTTTGTCAAAATAATAATCTTCATTTAACCAACCACATTCAATGCACCATTTTAAGTGTGATGAATGATACTTTCTTTTAAGAATGGATGATGCTTAGGAACTAGTGGTTTACTTGCCAAAGCTTTACTAACACCCCAAATCATAGTACCTACAAAGAAGCTACAAATTCCAAAATCTAACCAGCTTAATGTTACATGATCTTTACTAATACTTCCCATTACTTGTTGATAATAATCTATCCAATGACCAAAGATGATTAATACTGCCATGAAAGTAACTAAAGTATAATTACGTTTTGCAGCACGCTTCATTAATATTAACAATGGACATAAGAAATTGATTATCAAGTTTAGGAAAAATATTCCTTTGTACGGCCCTTGTACTCTATGTTTAAAATAAATTGTTTCTTCTGGTTGATTACTATACCAAATAAGCATGTACTGACTGAACCATAAATAAGTCCAAAATACAGAGAAAGCAAACATAAATTTGGCAACATCATGCAAATGCTCGTTTGTTGTGTATTCTAAATAACCTTTATTCTTAAGATAAACTATCCATAAAGCTATCAAACTCATACCACTAACAAAAGTGCTTGCAAAGTTGTACCAACTATACATAGTGCTATACCAATGAGGGTCTAAACTCATCATCCATAACCAAGGAATAGTAGAACCTACTGTAAGACCAAACCAAACCAAGAACATTGATGCTCTAACTGTATTTTGCTTGATAAAGTCAGCTCCTGACATTCCATTTAATTCAGCATTATCAGCTTGCTCACTCAATTTTCTCATTCTCCAACCTAATAAACTCCATAAGCCAATAGCCAAGCTAGACCAAATTACGAAGAAAGTTGGATTTAAGAATCCTTTTTTGCCTTTTAAGATTGGATCTTTATCTACAGCATCAGCATCTAACCAATGATAAATATGGTGATTGTGAGAGAAAATTACATACATTAATACTACAAAAGTAACACCTCCAAAAATTGGAACTAAAGTGCTAATAGCTTCTGGAACTCTACGAAAAGTTGCAGGCCAACCAGCCCAAGCCATTGTAGTAACACATAAGAAAAACATTGCTGCGTTAGTTACAAGTGTCCAAAACATAGTATTGTACATTAAAGTACCAATGAATACTGCTTTTTCGTGGTCGCTACCCATTCCTTTGGTAAACAATCCAATTACAAAACTTGCCAAACCAATGCCTATCAAAGCATAAGCCCAAGTTTTCATTTTACCAGGAATTTCGAATTGTTGTTTAATTGAAGCCATCTTTATTATTTGTTATTTAAGACTGAAGATTTAGTATTTACTCAAAATCATTCAAACTTATTATTCTATATTTTTTTATTTCTAATATTAAATACTAAATATCAAATATTACTTTTTACCAGTAGCATCTGCTGCTGGGGCAGCGGTTGCTTTTGCTGCTTTTTGCTTGTGTTTTATGTAAGCAATAACTTCCCAACGTTGTTTTCTGGTAAGTTGAGAAGCATAACTTCCCATTTGTCCTTTACCATAAGCTATGCTATAAAACATTTGCCCTTCTGGCATGGTTTCATACTTTACATCACCAACTAAAGTAGCTGGTTTTGCTGCATATGGACCCTCACCACCTTTATATAACGGGCCATTACCATCTAATTTTGTACCATGGCAAATTCCACAATTAATTAAATACAATCTTCCAGCTTCTTCTAATTGAGCAGCAGTCATTGTATCGATAGGGCTTTTTACTGCTTTACTAGCATAGTAATTTGTAGTGTCGCCTGCTTTATCTTGTGCAAGTGGAAAAGGCATTTCACTACCTCTAGCTATAGTACCTTTTGCAGGCATGTTGTTGTAAAATATTTTATTACCACGCTCAGCTTCATTTGTTGTAAATAAAGAGTCACGGTCGGCATAAGTTTCATATGCTCTACTGTAAGCCATATCTGGCATATAAACTTTGCTAGGCTTACGTTGTACACCATTGCAACTTACTAAGCCAATGCCTAAGGCCAAACTAGATATTATAAATAATTGTTTCATTCAATCAAAAAAGTTAAAATGTTATGCTAATGCTCCTTTATTTTCAAAAGGCATTTCGTCTCTATCATATCTTCCAATCCACCAGCCTTCTTCTGCAACCTCAGTTTTAGTTTCAACAGCCCCAGCACTTGCCAAGAATGCTTCAAGGTCAGCAGTGTTAGTTTTGTCGGTACATTCAATTACCATTGCAAATAAATCATCAGTTGCTCTTGCATGAAAATGATGCTTTTTTACGAATGGAGCTAATTGACACAGGTAACAAAATGTTAGCACCATACCAACAGCAGCAAACAATACTGTAAGCTCAAACATAATTGGTATCCAAGCTGGTAAAGCAAAATGTGGTTTACCACCAATGTCTAAAGGCCAATCTTTGGTAAAAATCCAACTAATACAACTGATTGCAGTTGTAGTACCTGTAATTCCATAAATAAAACCAGCAGTGTGCAAGCTTGTTTCTCTCATTCCTAGTGCATGATCTAATCCATGAACAGGAAAAGGAGTGTATACATCTTTAATTTTGTAGCCAGCAGTACGTACTTTTTTTACTGCCGGAAACAATGTATCCTCAGTATCAAAACATCCTACAACAAATTTCTTTTTTGCCATATATTAATTTCTAAAAGTTAAAGGTTAAAAGTGAAATCTAAAAATTCCAACATTCAACTTTAAACAAAAACATTTGTCTTTTTTTAATGTGCATGAGCATGAGCAAAACTCTCAGCATCTTGCTTATCCAATGCAGCCATATCATCTTTATAGCTTTCTCCAGTTGTTTTAAGTACATACTTAATTTCTGCCACAGCAATTGTAGGCATATACTTAGCAAATAAGAAAAAGCAAGTAAAAAATAAACCAAAGCTACCAACGTAGAAACCAATTTCCCAAATTGAAGGACTATAATATACACTCCAGCTACTTGGCAAATAATCTCTATATGTTGAAGTAACGATAATTACAAAACGCTCGAACCACATACCTATATTTACAATCACACTCATAAAGAACGTAACATATAAATTTCTACGCATTTTTCTCCACCAAAATATTTGTGGGCTTAACACGTTACAAGCCATCATACCCCAATAACTCCAACCATAAGGACTAAACAAGTTTGCTCTACTATACCAGAAGGTATAACCCTCATATTTGTTTTGAGAATACCAACCCATAAACAACTCAGTTAAGTAAGCAATACCTACTATACTACCTGTAAGTACAATTACTTTATTCATTGCCTCTATATGACCTAAAGTAATATAATCTTGCAAGCCAAAAACTTTACGAACAATTAACATTAAAGATTGCACCATTGCAAAGCCAGAAAATATGGCACCTGCTACGAAGTATGGTGGAAAAATGGTTGTGTGCCAACCTGGAATAACAGAAGTTGCGAAGTCGAAAGATACAATTGTGTGTACAGATAATACTAGTGGAGTTGATAACCCTGCTAATACTAAACTCAAACTTTCATGACGTTGCCAATGTTTTGTACTTCCTGTCCATCCAAAAGCTGCAATACCATATAAATGTTTACGTAATTTAGTTTTTGCTCTATCACGAACAGTTGCAAAATCTGGAATTAAACCACTGTACCAGAATAATAAAGAAACTGTGAAATAAGTTGAGATGGCAAATACGTCCCACAATAATGGTGAGTTAAAGTTTACCCAAAGTGGACCACGGCTGTTTGGATAAGGCATTACAAAGAAAGCCATCCAAACTCTACCCATATGCCAAATAGGAAACTGACCAGCACACATTACAGCAAAAATAGTCATAGCCTCTGCAGCACGGTTTACACCTGTTCTCCAGCCTTGTCTAAACAACAACAAAATAGCTGAGATAAGCGTACCAGCATGGCCAATACCTACCCACCAAACGAAGTTGGTGATATCCCAACCCCAACCAATGGTTTTATTTAGATTCCATTGACCAATACCATAAGTTACCTCACGGTAAATACTGTAAACACCAAACATTAATAAGGCTACTGAAATAAAAAACCCAATATACCAAAGTTTGCTAGGTTTTACTTCAATTGGACGAATAATGTCTTCAGTTACATCGTGATACGATTTATTACCGTACACCAATGGCTCTCTTAATTGTGATTCGTATTTTAAACTCATATACTATATCTAGTTTCACACAAAGTAACTAAGGCTACAAAGTTCACCAAGTTAATTCTGTGTGTCAATGTTATTTACTATATTAAGGCAAAGTCTTTGTGCACTTTGCATTCTTTGATGCTTTGTGGGCCAATTAAGCCTTATGCTCCTCTTCAACATTTCTCACCTTTGCCAAGTAATTTACATTTGGCATAACGTGCAATTGCTCTAAGCTATAGAAATTTCTTTGGAAGTTGAAAGCTCTATGTTCGCTAACAGCACTTTTGCTATCGTTTACATTACCAAATACGATTGCTTCGGTAGGGCAACTTTGCTGACAAGCCACTTTTAAATCCCATTTTTTTCCTTCTCCACCAGTTTCTAAAGGACGACTCTCTTTTTTAGCTTTTAATTTTCCTTCTTGTAAACGTTGTACGCAGAAGCTACATTTTTCGATTACACCTCTTGAACGTACAGTTACATCTGGATTTAAAACCATACGAGTTAAATCTTCGTTCATGTAGTGAACAGCACTATTTAATTCGTCTTGGTTATTTTTAAAGCTATCTGCACCAGAATAATCAGCCCAGTTAAAACGACGTACTTTATAAGGACAGTTATTAGCACAATATCTTGTACCAATACATCTGTTGTAAGTCATTTGATTTAAACCTTCACTACTGTGGTTTGTTGCTGCTACTGGACAAACATTCTCACAAGGAGCATTATCGCAATGTTGGCACATTAATGGTTGGAAAACCACTTTAGGATTATCTAAATCTTTACCACTATAATATCTATCAATACGTAACCATTGCATATCGTGGAAACGTAAAACTTCAGCTTTACCAACTACAGAAACATTATTTTCTGCACTACAAGCCACTACACAAGCTCCACAACCATTACAAGCATTAAGGTCTATACTCATACCCCATTTTGCTCCTGGTTTATCTAATGGTTTATAAATACTGCCATTTTCACGGAAAGTTTTTTCAAAAATTACGGCTCTTTCAGCAGGTTTTTTGGCTTCTAATTCTTCTTTAGTTAAACCAGTATAAACTGCCAACTCTGCTAATCTTTCTTCTAATACTTCATAAGGATTATGTTTAAACTCTGCCAAAGTAAGTTCTTTCATTACTTCAGTACGTTTGCCTTGAGAAGTATCGTATAAATTGTGTGTTTGAGTTAAACCTACTGGATATTTTTCTGTTGTTAAGCTAGTTTTTACATTATCAACTGCAAAATGAACTGTACCATTAGCAAAAGTTGCTAAAGCAAAAGCATTTGCACCAACTGGCTTATCAGTTTCTTCATCTGTTACAACTTTACCATTAGCTTTACTTCTACCAAAACCAACTGCTATACCAATTGTATTTTCTTCTGTACCAGGAATAATTAAAGCAGGTAAACTAACTTTTTTGTTGCCTACAGTTATTTCAACAACTTTTTTAGCAGGAGTAACTTCATAAGCATCGGCTTGACCATTATTTTGTAAATCGATACCTAATAAGGTTTTAGCCATTTTTGGAGATACTATAACATAGTTATCCCAAGTTGCTCTAGTTACAGGATCTGGTAATTCCATCAACCAAGGATTACTTGTACCCTCACCAGCTCCAATTCCAACTTTTTGATATAATTGTAACTCAATATTTTTGCTAGGAACAATGGCGGCTAAGGCTGTTTTTGCAGCTTCTAATCCACCAGCATTCATACTACTTGTTGTGAATGGTAAAACTGTACCCAATACCCCATCTTGTAACGTTTTATTCCATCCATTTTCTCCACCTAATTTTGCACTCCAATTTGTTTTTAAGGTAGTTGCAAAATCTGCTGTGCTTCCAGTCCATTTTAACAAACTATCTTGCCATTGGCGAGTTTTAAATAATGGATTAATGGTTGGTTGGGCAAATGAAACTATTCCACTTACAACTTCACTATCATTCCAGCTTTCTAAATAATGATGGCTGGGAATTTGGTGAGTACATAAAGCTGAGGTTTCATCTTCTTTAGGATTAAAACTTACAGTTGTTTTAATTCCTTTAATCCAAGTTTCAACTTTTTTGCTATCGCTCCAAGTATAAACAGGATTACTATCAATTAATAATAAGGTATCAACTTTTGAATCTAATAATGCAGCAAATGCAGCATCATCACCTTGTTTGCTATTATTTGTATGAGCAAAAGTGAATGTTTTACCATTTGCACCAATTGCTTCATTAATGGCGTTTACAACAATTTGTACATTTACATCATTGCTTCCACAAACTACTAAAGCTTCACCATTTGCAGCCTTTAAATTACGAGCTGCCATTTCAATGCCTTTTGCTAAAGTTTTATTAGTTGTTGTTGGTGTACCACCTGTAACGGCAGCTAATAAGCCTAAAACTATACTTGCAGTTTCGCTTGGGCGATGTAAAAATCTTTCATCAGCATTTGAACCTGTTAAACTTGCTACAGTTTCAAAAGCTATATGCCTACTCATAGTAGGATTTGCAGGGTTTAATTTTTTACCTTTTGCGTATTGCTTAGCAAACTCTACTGGACTAATCCAAGTACCTAAAAAATCTGCTCCAATACTTACAATTGCTTTTGCTGCTCCAAAATTGTATTGAGGGATTGCTCTTTTTCCATAACAAGCAGCGTTTGCTTGTAAAATTGCACTATAAGAAATAGCATCGTATTGAACGTGTTTACTTCCTGGATACTTTGCTAAAAATTGATTAATTACTGCTTGAGAAGAAGGAGAGCTGATAGTTGAAGAAAGTACAACTACTGAACCAGAAATTGCTGTTGCTAAGGCTGCATCTACAGCTTCGAAACTAGCTTCTTTACCGTTCATTTTAGGGAAACGTAAACGAGCTCCATCATACAAATCCAACACGCTAGCTTGTGCTTTTGCACTTGTACCACCTTGTGTTAAAGGATTTAGCTCGTTACCTTCTATTTTAATTGGTCTGCCATCTCTAACTTTAGCAACAACACTAAGGGCTTCACCATCTTGAGTGTACGTAGTTGCATAAAAATTAGGAACTCCTGGTGTAATATCTTCTGGGCGATTTACAAAAGGAATTGATTTTTTTAATGGCGTTTCGCAACTTGCAGCTACAGCAGCAGCTGTGGTTGTAAAACCTACATATTTTAAAAAGTCTCTACGTGGAGTTTTTGAATCGAGCAATTTACCAGTTTCTTCAAACGGTAAATCTTCTTTAAACTCATCGTTTACTGTTTTTTGGTAAGCGTCGCTTCCATTAAACTCTCCAAAACTTTGCCAATGTTTACTCATA
>JBMLOQ010000102.1:0-28605 GCA_049242885.1 Chitinophagaceae bacterium | reverse complement strand
ATTTTTTTAAAGATTTGTTAAATAATGATTTTATAATAAGACAGCAATATTAGTACAATGATGCATTAATTTTAACTTTTATTTACATTTTCTTAACATTCTATTTGATTTAACGCTTTATTCTATCTTGGAATTTCTTTAAATATTTAGCATTCAAAGAATTTATGACTATTGTACCAGATTGATAGATTCTTTTCGAAATTTTTTGATGTTTCCAATTTATTCTATTAATGCTCTTTCAAGCTCTTTAGAAAGCACTAATAAAAAAGGCCACTTGTAATTACAAGTAGCCTTTTTTATATTTTGAGTCCAAATTTAATTACCAACCTGGATTTTGAACTAAGTTTGGATTAGCGATAATATCCCAACTCGGTATACCCCAAGTAAATTGATCATTATTAGCAGCAATATTCAATTGATGAAAACTTGCTGCAGGGTTTGTTAAAATTATTGAAAGATTTTGAGGACTACTCCTTACACAAGGCATGTTCCATCTTTTTAAATCCCACAATCTTTCGCCTTGAAATGCCATTTCCCTAAAGCGTTCATTACGAACTGCAGCAAATAAATCACTTCCCGCAAAAGCAGAAACACCTCTAGCTGCTCTTAATTGATTATATCTTGTTGTTGCTTGGGTAACTAAAGCAGGATTTCCACTACGAGCTCCAGCCTCGGCAGATATCAAAAACAATTCTGAAACTGTAAATACTCTTGGCTGATGTGCATAGTTTGTATTTGCTGTAGTAAACAAAGCTGGATTTCCAGGAAATTTGTTTACACACCAAACAGAATTAACAGCTGAACCTTGAATAGTTAGGTTTAACTGTGCAAAATATACTAATTTTCTAAAATCTGCATTTTCAAAAGAATCTACTACCCATTGTGAAGGTAAAAAGTCAGGAGCAAATCTTCCAGTTGCAGGTATTAGACCTAAATACACTCCACCAATTGTTGCAGGTAATTCATTTGGAGCTGAAACTGCCGGCCTATATATCACTTCATTAGAGGCGTCAGTTTTCCACATAGCATTGATTATCGCTTGAGTTGTAGCCAATGGATAAGTTCCAGCTGCAAGTATTGTTTCTGCAGCTGTATGTGCACCAGCCCAATCTTGCATCATTAATCTTATTCTTGCTTCTAAAGCTATTGGTGTATTTCTATTAAATTGTGTAGCACCAATAAGTGGATTAACTGACGCAAGATTTGTTTTTGCTAAATTAATATCAGCAAGTATTTGATCGTATACAGCTTTCATAGTTGCACGAGCAGGCCTCGAAGCAACATTATATGTAAGTACTAAAGGAACTCCTAAATCTGAATTTGCAGATGTGGGATTATAAGCTTTAGCAAAACGTTTTACTAACTCAGAATAGCAAAATGCTCTAGTAAAATAAGCATTCCCTAAATACCTATTAATTAATGCTTTGTCAGCTACAGTTGGAGCAGTTACACTTGACAAATTTTGGATTGCCAAATTAGCATTTGCAATAACATTATAATAACCGGCCCAAATTGGTCTTAACGTTTGATCGTCAGACAAGAAACTTTGACCCCATCTATGAGGATTTCCATTTCTATTACCATAGTCTAAAGTTGCATTCACCATATCTGATTGAACATCAGCATATATAGCATAAGAACCATATTGAAGACCACGGAATCTATTATAATTTCCTAAATCCCAACTATTGGCATCGGCCATTGTCTTAAAAGACTGGGTTAACTCGATAGAGTCTTCTGGAAATAAATCTAATTGTTTTGTACAAGAGGTTGCTAGTGATATTGCTGTCAAACCTAGTACACTATATTTAAATAATTTATTCATCTTAATTTTTTTAGAATGTAATATCAATACCAAATGAAACTTGTCTTGTGTTAGGATTTGTTCCTAAACCAATGTTAGAATCAACCTCTGGATCTGGACCTTGATAATTTGTGAATGTAAATAAATTTCTGGCTATAACAAATGCTTTTAATCCTGTAATAACATTGTTTTTCTTGATAATTCTGTTAAAATCATAACCAAATTGAATAGCTTTTGCTCTTAAGAAAGAGGCATCCTCAATCAAACGAGAATCAAATTGTGTAAATTGAACTCCAACTCTTGGAAATTGTGTTTGATCGCCAGCTTTTTGCCAAAAATTATTAACTGTTCTAAATTGGTTGAATCCTGGGAATTGACCTGGGTTTTCGTAGAAGAATCTATCATTATTAATCAAATATTTCCCACTAACAAAAGAAAAGTCCCATTGTGTGTAAAATCCTTTGTAACTTGCTTGGAAACCGAAACCACCAGCGAAAGGAGGAAAACGCTCTAACCCTGTGTTTTGTTGTAAAGCAGTTGCACTAAACGTTGAGGTTACTTTTGTTGGATCTTTAATTGTATTTGCTACATTGTTTGGATTTGGATCTGGAAGAAACCAAGTAGCATTACCGTTTGCTGGATCAACACCCGCAAAAATTGGATATACGTATGAAATTGGCTTACCAACAGCCCAAAGCACACCTGTATTTGCTTGTATCCAATAGTTTCTGTCTTGGAAAAGCTCTGTAATTTTATTATGATTATAATTAAAGTTTACCCAAGGAGAGAAGCTCCAATCTTTACCTCCATAATCAGCATTAAGGGTTACATTCCAACCCCTGTTTTGCATTTTACCCACATTACCATTAATGTTGGCAAAACCTGTAGTTTGTGGGTAAGGAACAGATACTAACATATTTGATGTTTGTCTATCATAATATTCTACATTAATGCTATAATGTTTGAAAATTTTAGCATTTATAGCTAAACTCAACATTCCTTGTTGTTCCCAACCTAAACTTGAGTTACCAGGAGAGGCAATTCCAAGACCTGATGCACCGCCATAGATATTTGTACCCACTAAGCCCTGGCTTGTAAAGTTACCTATAGCAGAATTACCACTTGTACCATAAGATGCTTTGACATTTAAGTCATTTATCCATTTGGCATTATCTAAGAATTTCTCATTTTTAACTCTCCAAACTGCCCCTACTGAATAGAAGTTAGCTGTACGGTTATCAACACCAAATCTTGATGATTGATCTTGTCTTGATGTTAAATCTATTAAATATTTATTTTTAAACCCATAGCTAAGTCTTCCAAAGAATGAAGTAAATGCATAGCCAGTATAACTTTCTGCAACATTTCTTTGAGTTGGTCCAGCACTTAGCAGTAATAAACGATTATCTGTTAAACCAGCAGAAGATGCACTAAAGTTTCTATCGGTATTATCAATAAACTCATTAGCAACCATTACACTAAAATCATGATTTTCTTTTATCTTAAATTTGTAATCGATTACTGTATTAACAGTTCGTGAAACTTCTCTTTGGTGAGCCCTACTTACGTTACCATTTCCAACAGAATTAGCAAATGTTGGTAAAGTTTGACTATTTACATTATAATCATACGCTTCCATTCCAGCGGTTGTTTTAATAGTCAAATTTTTAATTGGAGAAAGTTGAATATATGCTTGAGGTGTAAGTTGCATATTTTCACCAACAGATCTAATGTTATCTGTTAAATAATTTGGGTGAAAACGATTCCAACCTGGTATTGGTGTACTCGTATAATTTTGACCAGTTAGAGGATCAATTGGTGTATAGAATGGAGGTGCTAATAAAGCTAACCCTCTGTTTGTGTTATTTGTACCATAAGGGTTTAACTGTCTTGTATCGTAAGACCCTGTTAGTAACAATCCCATACTTGCCCAATTATTTACAGTTGTGTGTATGTTTGATCTTAAAGTATATCTTTTAAAATCACTTCTATATGCTAAACCTTGTTGATAAAAATATGAACCAGATACAAAATAGGTAGTTTTACCGCTACCACCAGAAATATTAATATCTACTTGCTCTGTTGGTCTGTTTGGTAAATAGTAAACATCTGCCCACCTTGTATCATTAGGGAAGTTTGTTCTAAGTGTATTTACTTGAGCTTGTGTTTGATATCCGCTTGCAACCCAAAATTTACCTAACTCCTCAGCATTCATCATATTGTTAAAAAAATTCTGAGTATTTGAGATAAGGTTCGATTGAGAATATTGTGCTGTTACATTAATTCTTGTTTTTTGGGCACTTCCTTTTTTACTTGTAAAAACAATTACACCATTAGCAGCCCTCGCACCATATATTGATGTTGAAGATGCATCTGTTAAAACATTAATAGACTCATAGTCTTCTGGATTCATAGATACTATAGATCCTGGAGAAACTGGTATACCATCTAAAATGTATAAAGGCGTGTTGCTACCTGATAAAGACCCAACGCCATTAATTCTTACCGATGGAGTTGCAGATGGTTCACCAGATGATGTAAATACTTGTACACCAGCAACTCTTCCTTGTAAAGCATCAATTACGTTAGCAGAGGGTCTGTCTTGAACATCTTTAGCTTTTACAACAGTAACTTGCCCAACTAATTCTGTTCTTTTTTTTGCAGCACCATAGCCAGTAACAACAACTTCATCTAAAGAAGCATCATAAGTAGCTAAAGAAACATTTACTGTTGATTTTCCAACTATAGAAACCTCTTGTGGTGTAAAGTTTACAGATGAAATAATTAATGCTTTTGCATTTTGAGGTACTTTAATTGTAAAGCTTCCATCTTTACTTGTAACAGTTCCCCCTTTTGCTCCTTTAATTTGTACAGAAGCGTTTGAAATGCCTGCTCCTTTATCATCTATTACTTTTCCAGTAATAGTAACTGTTTGAGCCAACACGCTTCCCAAAAACAACATAAAAGTTGTTAAGAGTAATCCGAATTTTTTCATTTTTTTAAAGATTTGTTAAATAATGATTTTATAATAAGACAGCAATATTAGTATAATGATGCACAAGTTTTAACATTTATTTACAATTATTTAACAATTAATTTATTTTTTTTGGAAATTAATCGCCATAACCAACAATTTAAGTATAAAAAATTGATAAAATAATTAACAATATAAACTATTAAAAATCAACTACTTAGAAGCTTGCACCACAATTTTTTGCTTTAGCTGTTTTTTATCTACCAAAAATTGCAACATATAAATGCCACTTGGCAGGTTTTGAGAAGGCACCCTAACATTGTTTTTGCCTATGGTAGAGTTAACTATTATATTTTTTATTTGTCGGCCCTGCATGTCAAAAATGAGTAATTGCGGTTTTGAAAATGTTTTTTGGTCGAAGGCAAGAGAAAAATTACCATTATTTGGGTTAGGATATACCGCAAAAAAACTTTCACTTATTAATACAGGATTAATAAATGTTGGAACTACACCAATATCTGCACTTGTTAATTGACACCCTGTAGCATCAGTTGTTCGTACTTTATAAGTTCCATTTTGTGTTACAGTGTATTTTTGATTGTTTGCTCCAATTATATCTACATTATCTTTTATCCATTGATAACCTAGTGCTGCACTGCTTGTAAGCGTATCAACTTGTTTGGTTACAGTTGGTGCAGTTGATGTTGTAGGATTTATTGCTACTCTATCGCTAGGATTATCTAAAGACCTAATCATCATATCATAAAAATAATAATAAAACCCTTGAAAGCCTGTACCTCCTCCATCTATTAAATTATTACTTGGTATTGAAATTAAATTTTGTATTGAAAATGGATAAGGGCTTCCTGTAACTTGATTGTTTCTAAAAATATTGGCAACACCATCTGTTTTTAATACAATAGAATGGCTACCAGCAGGCAGGGTTAATCCCAAATTATATACATGTCCTAAGTCTGCTGCATCATTCACACCTACAGCCCCTGTTTGTTGTGTTGGTCGTGAAGAAATGGCATCTAAAGAAATACTATCTAATCTATTATATTTATATGAATTATTTGGCAAGTCCACCGAAGTGATATCGACTACCAAAATGCTAATTTTTCCTGGAAATGCTGTATACAACCTCGAAGATTCTAAAACAACTGGCCTATCTGCTGTATAATTTATATAATTACCTCCATTTGGTTGATAACCACCACCAAAACTATTTTTGTTGATAGTAATTGAAGACTTTGCTCCACTTCCCAAAAAATAAGTTGGTGAAATTGTAGAACTTGTGGTATTGGTACCAAATGCTATAGGACTAGTTGCAGAACTGTTATTATACCAATAATAATTTGTATTGGCTACCGTATTTGTAGCTTTTAAAATAGCCGATGGGCCACAAATTACAGCTGTGCCACTTGGACTGCTGGTTTTATTTGCAATGGTAACATCCGATATTTTTAAATTATTACTATTGTTTTGATCATTTGCTGGGCTAATTGTTGCACTAATATTATATAGAGTATTAGCTAAAAAATTAAAAGGTGTTTGCAAAGTATAATTTACAAATTTTCCTGAACTTATTGTTGGAGCATAAGTGCCAGTGATAGTTGCTTGAGTAGTTGCTCCAACTTTTATTACTACAGTTACTGGTACACCTGTTGTAATATTGGCGGAACCTTCGTTTTTTAACCTTACCGTAATATGTTGGTTTCCGCTAGCAAAACTTCCTGATGTAGGGCTTACAATATCCTGAATACTTGCATCAGTTGAAGCTTTAGTAAATTGTATTTTATAATCTTCTGTTTCGCCACGAGTATAGCTATTACAAGAAGTTACTGTGCTTGCATCGTTGGTTTCTTGTGTTACAACTCGCATTAAAGTAAAACCACTTGTAGGTATGTTAGATGGTGTTGTAACACTAGTATTAAACACAGTATTGTTGGTAGAAATTACCCCACTAGTTGCAACTAATTCATTAGCATCAGTAAACACACCATTTTGATTGTAATCGATAAACACTTTTACTACTTTAGCCACAGCTGTTGCATCGCAACTGTTTACTGTTACCGATAAAGGGTAAGTTTTACTTGGCTCAATATTACCTGTAATATTGGTAAAATTTGTATAAGTTGTACAGCCTGCTGTATTTGTATTATTTATGTTAGAAAAACTAACATTATCTACTCTTGCTCCTGCACTTGAAGTTGGTGTAGATGCACAAAAAGCAGCACCCCCAATACCACTTATTATTAAGGAAAAGGCTTGTTGACCCCTTTGCAAACTAGTTTTATGAGTAACTGTTATAGTATATGTTGCTCCAGGAATTACATCATCTACCTCAACTCTTTCAACATTATCTCTAAAATTATCTCCTCGAGTGGCTGCATTTGCAGGATTGGCTGGATTTAATATCCAAGGAAAGTAGGTAGTAGCTGCTCTTGTAATTCTGAGATCTAAATCATTTACTAATTTTAAGGCAGGATCGTTAATCGTGTTTACTGTTAATACGTTACCTCTAATATCTGTCCAAGCAATTGTAGCCATTAGTTTTCCTTTACCGCTAGCTACAACATTTAATGTATAGGTTTGACCGTTTACTAAAGTTTGCTCAATAATTCTGGTATTGCTGTTGTTGTTTGTAATTACACTTGCACACTTTTCTGCATCAAAAACGCCCCAACCCATTTGATAATCTGGCCCTTGGTTTACCCCAGCTTCATTTGCTGTGTGAATTGCTAAAGCTTTTACAGTTGCCCCATTTAATAAAGTTCCTGCATTTAATTGTGCATATAATTCTTGCAGTAAAATTAAACTACCCGATACATTTGGTGTAGCCATACTTGTACCACTATACATTTCATATGCATTTATATTGGTAGCTATACTACTTAATACATCTACACCATTTGCTACAACATCTGGTTTTATTCTACCATCATCGGTTGGCCCCCAACTACTCATTGTGCTTAAAATTACATCACTAGGGTTGTTATATCCTCCTTCAATTCCTTGTATTGAACCAACAGTTAGTACATTTTTGGCACATCCATAAGTGGGTATTATATCATAGCCATTATTGCTACTTATTCCTGCTGGTCTATTGCCTGCAGCAACCATGTTGCCACCTGCATCATACCTAAAATAGGGTTGGCCAACAGCTGGCCCATTTTCAATTCTATTGTTACCAGCAGACTTTACAATTAAATATTTAGGGGTGTTGTACATTATTGAATCCCACAGCTGGGCTTCATCATTGTAAAAGCCAAATTTATAATCTTCATTGGTGTTTGGGTCGCCATAAAACTCCCAATTGCTTCCATTATATCGCCAACCTGCTACACTACCATAGCTATGATTAGATACTAACAATCCACTTGCTGCACCCAACATTTCTGACAAATGATTAGTAAAATCATAGCAGTTTAAATTGGTAGTTCCAAAAGCCATTCCTTTGGCTGCTGGGTTTACACCACTTGCAACCATAGTTCCTGCAACATGTGTAGCATGGCTGCTGTTGCTTGCTGCTACGTCTTTTTGAGTAACACGCCCAGTAAGCTCTATATGGTTTGGCATTATTCTTCCCCCATCCCAAATTGCTAATTTATTTGCTACAGAAGCCGATGAGCCAGAAAGACTTAAACCTAACCGCCCACCACTCCATAATTGATTTGTACCTGTGGTTGATGCTGCAACAACGTTGCTTTGCGTACTAGTATATAACGGCATTCCACTATTACTTATACCAGTAAGTATAATTATTTCTTTTGATGAGCTGCTGGAAGTTAAAATTAAAGGCCAATTTTTTTCTTTGGCTGTTTTTAGCAAAACTTCTTGTTGCTGTTTTTCTTTTTGTAATTGAAGTTTGGATGCTTCTTGTAAATCTATGATATTAATTTTTTGTGCCAATATTGGCATAGCAAAAAATAGGATGATAGCTATTGAGCTAATTTTTTTTATTGAAAATTGCATTCCCATATAACTTGTAAAGATATTTATTTAGATGCAAAACACATATAGTTTGTGGCTTTGAATTTTTAAATTGATTCAAAAGAACCTGTTTGCCTGTTTTTTTTAACATTGCCTGCCTCAAAATATTGTCCATTCATGGCAACATAAACGCCAACGGGCAAAGTTTGCACAAACGCAATAGCACTGCCCAAATTAAACAATCCATCGCTACTGCCAAACTTGTAAGGTATCATGGCTCCTGTAAGTACTATAGTTTTATTGGCAATAGTTTCAGCTAAAAGTTCTGCAGTTTGTGTCATAGTATCTGTGCCATGGGTAATAATTATTTTATCGTCATCACAGTTTTCGCATTGGTACACAATAAGTTGGCGGTCTTCATCAGTCATTTCTAAACTATCTACCATCATCAAAGTACGTATATCTACATCCACTTTACTACGCCCCAATTTTAGCATTTCGGGCAAGTGCGTATCTTTAAAAAAAAGAGAACCATTTAGCTCATTATATTCTTTATCGAAAGTGCCACCAGTAATAAAAATTCTAATACTCATGTTTGTAGATTTGAAACAAAAATAATATGGTGTGGTTTTTACAAATGTACAATATTGGCTTTCATTTTAATTTGTATTAAGTAATAAAAACAACAATTAGCCACCCAGAAAGCTAGTTATGTGCAAAAAAACTCATAATTAATTGATAATCAATTAAACGTTTGTTGTGGTTATACAAATTAACCTTTAGTTTTATTTAAATTTAGCAATCATGTCGCACCCATTAATGTGTTG
The DNA here is from genome assembly GCA_049242885.1 of Chitinophagaceae bacterium. Lineage (GTDB taxonomy): Bacteria > Bacteroidota > Bacteroidia > Chitinophagales > Chitinophagaceae > CAIVPM01. Next base: position 19,064 of record JBMLOQ010000102.1, on the reverse strand, counting down.
GGATATTTATTTAGATGCAAAACAAAGAAGAAAAGAACTAGCTTCAGAAATACAAGCTATCAATAATATACATCTACGCAACAATTGGAACATCTCTCACAACTTTATTGAAAATGCCTTAATCTGGGAAAATTCAACTATTGTAATAACCAACTTAAAATCAGAAATTATTTATGCCTCGGAAAATGTTTTTGTGATGACAGGTTATCGCTCTATTGAAGTTATAGGGAAAAAACCCACTTTATTTCAGGGCGAAAAAACAGAAATACTTCAAAAAGAATTAATTAAAAATGCTATTGTAAATCAAAAACCTTTTGATACTATTTTAACTAACTACAAAAAAGATGGAACTAGCTATAAATGCCATATACAAGGATTTCCTATGTACAACAATTATGGTAAGCTTACAAACTTTGTAGCTATTGAAAAAGCTGCTTGAGTGGCAAAAAACTAATCAACCTAGGTAGGTTTTAACTAATTGCTTTTGTATTTATATTTTACTAACTACTACAAAGCCTACCTTTGCCACTTTATATGAAAAGTGGATTTGTAAATATTTTTGGAAAACCCAATGCAGGCAAAAGCACTTTGCTTAATGCTTTAATGGGCGAAAAACTAGCTATTGTATCGCCTAAAGTGCAAACCACTAGGCATCGCATTAAAGGTTTTTTAAATAAAACTGGCGAGTATCAAATAGTTTTTAGTGATACTCCAGGCATCATAGAAACTAAATATAAGCTGCACGATAAAATGATGGCAGCTGTAAAAAATGCCTTAGAAGATGCTGATGTAGCTTTATTGATAATTGATGTAAACGACGACTTTGACGAATGTGACGCTATTTTTAGTAACTTAAAACTAAAAATACCTACAATTTTCATTATTAATAAAATTGATCAGGCTCATAATGGTAGAATTGTACAGGCTATTGATTATTTTTCATCAAAACCTTATGCCAAAAATATTATTAAAGTATCGGCTTTAGAAAAACATCATTTACAAAAACTAATAAATAGTATTGTAAATTTTTTGCCCGAAGGTGTTCCTTTTTATAACGAAGATGATTTAAGCGATTTGCCTACAAAGTTTTTTGTAAGTGAAATAATTAGAGAAAAAATTTATCAACTGTTTAGCGACGAAATTCCTTACCACTCCGCTGTACTGATAAACGAGTATAAAGAGCAAACCAATATTGTAAAAATTCAGGCTGATATTATTGTGCAAAGAGAAACTCAAAAGGTAATCATTATTGGTGAAGGTGGTAAAATGATTAAGCAAATAGGTAGTTTGGCTAGGGTAGAAATTGAAAAATTCATAGACCAAAAGGTATTTCTTCAACTATTTGTAAAAGTAAAACCAAAATGGAGAGAAAACGAGTTGCAGCTTAAAGAGTATGGATATTAATTAGCAAATGTGAAAATTAGCAAATGTGAAAATGAAGAAACTATTTGCCAATAATTCAAAAAATAAATCCTTGATTTTTTAATAATAAAAAACAAATTTTCAAGAAAATACAATTTGAAAAAAGTAAAGATGTAATTGATTAAATATCAATTTTCAAATTTCTAAATTTTCAAATTTTCAAATTAAAAAAAATGTACACCATAGCAATTGTAGGACGCCCAAATGTGGGCAAAAGCACTTTTTTTAATCGTATGCTAGAGCAACGAAAGGCAATAGTAGATGATGTAAGTGGCGTAACGCGTGATAGGCAATATGGTATTGCCGAATGGAATGGAAAAAGTTTTAATCTTATAGATACTGGAGGTTTTGTGCCAGATACCACCGATATTTTTGAATCAGAAATTCGCAAGCAAGTTAAGATTGCAATTAGTGAAGCCGATGCTATAATTTTTATGGTAGAAGTTGCAACTGGCATTACATCTCTTGACGAAAATATGGCTGCCATGCTTCGTAAAACTACAAAGCCTGTATATTTAGTTGTAAACAAAGTAGATAATCATGAAAGGCAAATTGCTGCTACTGAATTTTATAGCCTAGGTTTTGATACTATTTATAATGTAAGTAGTGTAAGTGGTAGCGGTACTGGTGAAATTTTAGATGCAATAACCCAACCAATAGAAATTGTTGAAGAAACAGAAACAACTACTATTCCTAAGTTTGCCATTATTGGTCAACCCAATGTAGGAAAATCGTCGTTGCTTAATGCCCTAATTGGCGAAGAAAGAACTATTGTAAGCAACATTGCTGGCACTACAAGAGATACTATTCATACACACTACAACCAATTTGGAAAAGAGTTTGTACTAATTGATACTGCTGGTATTCGCAAAAAAAATAAAGAAAAAGACGATTTAGAGTTTTACAGCGTTATACGTGCCATAAAAGCAATGGACGAAGCCGATGTATGTATGCTAGTAATTGATGCAGAGCAAGGTGTAACAGCACAAGATGTAAGTATTTTTAGCCTTGCTACTCGCAAAGGAAAAGGGTTAATGATATTGGTAAACAAATGGGATTTAGTAGAAAAAGAAACCAATACTGCCCGAGATTATGAAATTAAGATTAAAGAACGAATTGAGCCTTTTACCGATGTTCCAATATTATTTATAAGTGCACACGAAAAAGTAAGAATATTTAAAGCTGTTGAAATAGCTTTAGAAGTTTACGAAAGTAAAAGCCGCAGAATTGCTACATCTCAACTAAACGAAGTAATGTTAAAAGCAGTTGAAAACTATCATGCCCCTGTGGTTCGTGGCCATTCGGTGAAAATTAAATTCATAACTCAGTTGCCTACACATGTGCCAAGTTTTGCATTTTTTACCAACTTCCCCGATGATATTAAAATGCCTTATAAAAATTATTTAGAAAATCAATTACGTAGTAAATTTAATTTTAAAGGTGTACCTATAAGAATATTTTTTAGGAAGAAATAAAACCACCTCAACTCCTATTTTTGCAACCAATTTTTAAAAATTATGAAGTTTTATAATACTATTATACGTTATCGTTTGTGGCTTGGAATTTTAGCTTTTGTACTTGCTGGTGTAACGCATTGGCAAGCTGGCTTTTGGCCTGCTTTCTTTTTATATTTTGTAGGGGTAATTGCTGTTTTCACTCATTTTTTTATAGGACCACTTCGTTTGGTACAAGAGCCTATGGAAAAAGGAAATGTAGAGGAGGTGGAAAAAATATTGGCTATGATTTGGTATCCTAATCTATTATACAAACCTATTCGCAGTGCTTATTTTACTTTAAAAGGAAATTTAGCTATGATGAATAAAGATTTTGATACTGCAGAAAAACATCTTAAAAAAAGTAGCGATTTAGGTAGTGCAATGCCCGAAGGCGAAGGAGCCAACAAATTACAATTGGGTATGATGGCTTTGCAAAAAGGTGATTTTAGACAAGGCGAAAGTTATATTCGTGCTGCACTACGTGCAGGATTATTAGATAAAGAAAGTGAAGCAGTAGCCAATCTTAGTATGAGCCAAATATTTATGAATAAAAGAGAGTTTAGGGCAGCTAAAGATTTTTACAGAAAAGCTAAAGCTTGTAAACCAACAGCCAAACAAACGGTTGATCAAATAAAGGAAATGGATAAATACATTAGTAGAATTCCTGGGTAAGCATTGTATGTTGCTGCTTGAGTGTTTTATTGAAAAGAATATGTCTTTTTGGCGGTAATTCTTACAAATTTCATGTACAAATGTCCTTCCGTGTGGTTCAAAAGGGACTTCCATGTGTGAATTTTTTGCTTCCGTATGGTACAAATCATCTTCCACAAGCTTCAAATCATTTGCTGTATAGACCAAATCATCAAAGTAGTACAAAAGTTGTTCTTCTGTGTGGATCTAACCATCTACCACAAACTACAAATCATCTGCCGTAGGCTACAAATTATCAACTTAATTGCTTAAATCATTCTAGTAAACAAATAATTAAAATCCACCACGTCTTTGTCCACCACCTCCTCCTCCATTGCCTCTAAAAAAGCCAGGCATTTGGTTGTTTTTGCCTCCAAAGTTTCTTAGGTTATAAGTAAAGCTTACCAAAAAGTATTGTTGCAACACAGTGGTGTTTACATCTTGCACATAACTTGCTGTTACATTTCGTGTAATGCTTTGGTTTTGTTTAAACAAATCAAAAACATACAGTTTTATTTCTCCAGCTTTATTTTTAAAAACTTGTTTTGCAATACTGGCATTAAATAATGGAATGCTGGTGTTAAATCCACTGGCTCGTCCTGCATTGTAAGTATAATCAAAATCACTGCTAATACTCCAGCCAGATTTGGTGTAGTAAGTTGCCTCAACCGATACAAATTGGCTAAAGAAATTCTCGTTTTGATTAGGTTGCAAAGTATAGCTTACCAAATTGTACATACTATTGCTGGTAAGGTTTATATCCCATTTTTCTTTAAGGTTGGTGGTCCAAATAATATTTCCACCTACCCCTGTATTTCTTGTAAAATTGCTTTGGTTATTTATTAAGGTTTGACTTTGAATAGCATTTACATTCATCCCAAAATTTAAATTACTTTTTGGTTTTCTTAAAGGGAAACCATAGTTTATGTATCCTACAATACTGTATGTACCATTGAGGTTTACTGGTTTTGTAGTTTGTACCCCATTTGGTGCAATAAAGGTACTATTTTGAATATCATTACTAGTAAAGCTGGCATTTATAGTTGCAAAAAATATTTTTTGAGTAAATACATTAAAGCTGTTGTAAAATAATCGTACACTATGATTAAAACTTTGCTTTAAAAAAGGATTTCCTTCTTTAATATTTAGTGGGTCGCTATTATCAACCACTGGCTGAAGCTGCTGTGCACTTGGCTGATTGGTTCTTCCATTATAGTTAAACCTAAGGTTTTTGGTTTTTGTAAAACTGTAATTAAGGTTTGCCTGAGGGAAAAGATTGGTAAAATGTTGTGGAATTCTAATTCCCGTAGTATTGTTATTACTATATAAACTAGCAAATTGAACTCCGCTTCCTACACTAAAATTTAGCTTTTGATTATTAAACCTATAGCTAAGTGATACTCTATTGGCATTAAAATCGTTATTAAAATTATTGGTAAGGTTTGTAACGGGTATTATAAACTGTTGTGTAGCATTATCAAAAGCAAGCGTTTTTTTATCGTTTTCATTTAAATTAAAACTATGATTATATGCAATTTCTACTTGTTGATTTTTGGCAATAGGCTCTGTGTACGAAATATTGGTGCTAAAACTATTGCTATTGTTGTAACTAGTATATTGTTGATTAATAGTATCGCTTCTTACAAAAGTTGGTGTTTGAAAAGTTTGAATTACAGAGTAGTTGTTTCCACTTCCATCGTTTGTGTTTCTACCCAAATTTAATCCTAAACTAATTGTACGACCCCTTTTTTTGAAACGATGTCTAAATGTGGCATCAATACTTCCATTTATACCATTATTGTTTCTTATGCTATTTGCATTAGTATTATTAAGGTTAATGGTTTTTAGTTTTGTACTAGCTGTTGAAGTTGCAACATCATTATTGGTGTTTTGGATGCTAATATTTGGGCGAATAATGAGCGAATTGCTGCTATCGAAATTATGTTCAATATTAAAATTTATTCTATGGTTTCTGTTGGTGGTTAAAGAATTATTGTTTTGATTATTGAAAATCGAAGAATCTGGATTTTGGCTTACAAAGTTTTGAGTAAGTGTATTTTGAATTCTGTTGGTTTGTTGGCTATTAAAAAAGTAGCTTCCGTATGCTTCTGTTTTTTTGCTCCATACATCTCTGTAGTTTAATCCACCACTCCAAGTATTAACAATTCCATTGGCATTGCCATTACCAATAAGATTAGTTATGGCACTTGCAATGCCACCCATAGCACCACCACCTCTACCACCTTGCATGCCTCCACCAAAGCCTCTCATATTGCCTCCACCACCTCCAAGGCTTCCTAAAATATCTTGCACATTAAAGTTTTGCTTGTTTACATTATTGCCTTGTGCTGTTACAGTAATTTGCTGATTACCATTGTATTTGCTAAGGCTAAGGCTATGATCGTTTAATAGGTTATTGCCATCATTCCCAAAACCAATACTTCCTTTTCCGAAATAACCTTTGCGTTTGTCTTTTTTGGTAATAATATTTATAGTTTTTACTCTGTTACCATCATCAAATCCTGAGAAATTGCTTTGGTCGCTAAGACCATCAAAAATTTGAATTTTATCAACTACATCTGTTGGTAAATTTTTAGTTGCCATTTTGGGATCATCTCCAAAAAAACGTTTTCCATCCACCAAAACCCTTTGTACTTGTTCGCCTTGTGCTTTTATGGTACCATCTTTTTCTACTTGTACGCCTGGCATTTTTTTAAGTAAATCTTCTACTACAGCATTGGGCTTTGTTTTAAAACTGTTGGCATTGTACTCAACAGTATCTTTTTTCATAGTTATGGGTGTTGAGGTTACTGTAACATTGCCCAAATCTTTGGCATTTACCTGCATGTATATAGTAGGTAATTGTAACAAAGCGTTGTCTTTATTTAGTTCAATGTTTTTTGAAATCGTATAAAATCCTTGATAGCTTATTTGTAAAATATAGTTTCCAAAGGGAATATTTTTTATATCAAAATCACCTCCTGCTCTTGCTAAAGCATACATTTCTAAACTGCTATCTTTAGCTTGAAGCAACGTTACTGAAGCATTTAGCATACTTTGTTTTGTTGTGCTATCTACCAACTTACCTTTTATGGTTGCCGTGTTTTGGGCGGTTGATGAAAGACATAGTATCAATAAAATTTTTGATGCTAGAAATTTTTTCAAGTTTATAATTTATTAATGTAAAAGAAAAGCAAAACGACATTTGGTTACTGTAAATACTATATCATCTCAATTTAATCTAGAAAAACAGTTAAATCGCTAGACAAAGCTATGGAGTTAAAGTTTAATACACCCCATAAATAAATATGTAAAAGCTGCATAAGTTGTAAAATTCAAAAAAAATCAAAACCCCCTTATTACAGGGGATTTGACATAACATGTAACTAAAATTAAACTTGAAATCCTATTTTGGCAAGATTATTGGTTAATGAATAAAAAATTAAAATATGCGTAGATCGTTTTTAGTATTACTTTTTTTATGTTTTTTAAGTACTTTAACAGTTGTTAAAGCACAACAAAACAGCCCTTGGAAAAAATTTACAGAAGAAAATTCAAATGGTGTAATTCTTGTTCCTGGATGCCACGAACATAGCTTAACAAATGGGCAAGGCTATAGTGTTTACCTAAAAAATACCAACAATTACCCAGTAACAGTATCAGGAAGTTTAATTGCCAAAACTACATGTGGTGGAGAGGTTAATACTAATTTTAAAGTTTACTTACAACCTGGAGAATCGGCTCCTGGCAGCGACTTTTTTTTGGGTTCAAAAACTGGTCAAACAAGTGTAGTTACTGCACAAACTTGCAGTGGCAACAGATACAATCCTAGTCCAAGCTATTTGAACAGAATTAGTAATGTGCGTTTATGGAATGTAGATGTAAACCCTAAAAGCACTATAACCAATGAAATAAAAGTGGCTACACCACAATCACCAGTTTATGTTGCACCTACACCTGTTGCAAAATATGATTCAACAGCATATTGGAGAAATAACTACATAGTTTCTACTGATTCATTAAACAATCAAATTTTTCTATTAAAAAATAGAAATAGCATTTTAATCGATAGTTTAGACTATTATAGAAGATTTGGCACTAAACCATCATTACCAGTTACTCCATTAACTAATTATACTTTACAAAAACCTAGTAATGGCTTAAAACCTTTTGAGTTATTATTAAATGCAGGTATTGGCGTAGATAATTTACCTTTATTGATAAACAATGATAGTGCAATAAACCCATTATTGTTTAAAGGTAGTACCTATACTGGTTCTTCTACACACCCTCTATTACAGTTGGGTTTAGTTGCAAAGTTATTTAACAATGCTCCAGTAAACCTTGAGCTTAACCCCTTTTTAAGCTATGGATTAAATTTAGCTAATGGAAGTGGAAATCATTTAACCTATGGCATTGGTGCAAATGTTTTGGCAACATTATCTAAAAACTTACCATTAAAACTTTTAGGCCTTGTAAACTACACAGGTAGAAGTGGCGACTGGACAAAAACACCAGAAACTGCTGACTATAACTATAATTTTCTTAAATATGGTGGAGGTTTAAGATATGCACTGAACGAAAACACTTGGATACAGCCAACTATTAGTTTTGATAAACTAAATACTGCAGGAGCAACTGCAGCAACAGTTTTTGGTATTGAATCTATGATAAACAATAAATTTGGCATAAACGTAAACTACAGCTCAAAATATATCAACTCTGGTCCAATTAAGTACTTAATTTCAAACTTTGAAGACAAAGGATTTTTATCGTTAAGATTTTTATACAACTTGGGGTTAATAAAATAAAAAATCAAGAATAATTAAATAAAAGGCTGTCTTAAATAGGCAGCCTTTATTTTTGCAAAAAAGCATCAAAATGAAATTTGGAATTGTAGTTTTTCCTGGAAGTAATTGTGATAGAGACATGCAATTTGCATTACAAAACGATTTAAATAAAGAGGTAATAATGCTTTGGCATAAAGACAAAGATTTAAGCCATTTTACTACAAACGATTGTATAGTATTGCCAGGAGGGTTTAGTTATGGCGATTATTTGCGTTGTGGTGCTATTGCAAAGTTTAGCCCCATGATGCAAAGTGTAATTGATTTCGCTAATAAAGGAGGAAAAGTTTTAGGGGTGTGCAACGGTTTTCAAATTTTGTGTGAGAGTGGTTTGTTGCCAGGTGCGTTATTACAAAATGCAAATCAGCAATTTATTTGTAAAAATGTACACATAACCAACCAACAAACAGGTGCATTAACTATACCAATTGCCCATGGCGAAGGACGATATTTTGCCAATGAGCAAACGCTTGAAGACTTAAACAACAACAATCAAGTGATTTTTAAATATTGCAACAACTTGGGCGAAGTGCTAGATGATGCTAATCCAAATGGAGCAATACAAAATATTGCTGGCATAAAAAACAAATCTGGTAATGTTTTTGGAATGATGCCTCACCCAGAAAGGGCAACAAGCAATTTACTTACCAATAAAGACGGTATTGCTGTATTTGATTATTTAGGATTGAGTTAACAACTAGTTAATACCATCAAAACTACTTTTGAAAAATTGTAAGGAAAAATTAAATACTTCGTACATATTCAAAAACTAGTATTTGTAGGAAAAAACAAAAAACATGAAAAAAATATTATCCCTTTTAACTTTTGCATTTTTAATTTCAGTAGGAAAAAGCCAAATTACCGATCCTGTAGCTTTTACTTATATAGCTAAGAAAAAAACTGGCAACATTTACGAACTTGTAATTACTGCTACTCTAAATAAAGGTTGGCATATTTATAGTCAAAATTCAGATAAAAATGGATCATTACCAACCAAAATTACTTTTAATCCAAATCCTTTAGTTACCATTACTGGTAAACCAAAAGAAACAGGAAAACTTATAAAGTTGTACGATAAAACCATGAAGGCCAATTTGCAGTATTACGCAAACAATGTTACATTTACGCAAACAGTAACGTTAAAAGCTGCAGTAAAAACCAACATTACTGGTACTATAAATTATATGCTGTGTGACGATAACAAATGCCTTCCCCCAACCAAAAAAACGTTTGATATTGCTATACAGTAATAGCAACTAAAAAAATAAAATGAAAAAAATTATTTTGCCTGTTTTGTTGCTAATAAACTTGTTTGTATTGGCACAAAGCAATACGCCTATAACTATTTACACAAAGCAAACCAACTTTAACAATATTCCATATTTAGTAATTACAGCTAAAACAAATGGGCAACATAAACTACTAAGTACTGTTGATGCTAAAGATGAACTACCACTAGCTACAACAATTGTTTTTGATACTTCGTCAACCTCACAACTTAATGGAAATTTAGAAGAAAAAGCAGTTGTAACCACCGTTTTTAATGCAACAAAGCCCGATAGCTTGCATATAATTACAGATAGTGTGCAATGGCTACAACCTTTACAAAACAATGCTACAAATGTTAGTGGTACTGTAAATTATATGCTTTTAAATGGAAACGAATTTGTAAATGGCTCTCACGATTTTTCTCAAATAATTGATAATAAACAAACTTCAGAAAATGTAGAAGAAGGATCTAAAAACAATCTAAAAAACCAAAGCGTATGGTTAATTTTTATAAGTTGCTTTTTATTTGGATTAGCAGCAGTTCTTACGCCTTGTGTTTTTCCATTATTGCCCGTAACTATTAGCTTTTTTTTAAAGAAAAGTAAAACACGTAAAGAAGGGGTTGTAAATAGCATTTGGTATTCTTTGTCTATAATTTTAATCTATACTATACCAACCATAATTTTAGTTAGCATTTTTGGTGAAACCATAATGTATAAAATTAGCACTCACCCAGTAACCAATTTAGTTTTATTTGCTATTTTCTTATTGTTTGGTATTTCTTTATTAGGTGGTTTTGAAATTACACTTCCAAGCAGCTGGGCAACTGCCGCAGATAAAAAAGCTGGGAGAGATTTTAAAGGTATCTTTTTTATGGCAGTTACATTGGTAATTGTATCGTTTAGTTGCACTGGCCCCATATTAGGACTTGTTTTAAGTGAAGGTGCAAAATCTGGTTCAGTACTTAAGCCTATTTTTGGAATGTTAGGATTTAGTATTGGTTTGGCGTTACCATTTGCTTTGTGTGCCATTTTTCCTGCGGTTTTAAACAATTTGCCAAAAAGTGGTGGTTGGTTAAATGTAGTAAAAGTTTGCTTTGGCTTTATTGAATTGGCATTAGCATTAAAGTTTTTAAGCAATGTAGATCTAATTTATCACTGGAACTTATTAAATAGAGATCTATTTATTTCATTTTGGGTGGTAATTTTTGCTTTACTTGGGTTTTATTTATTAGGTAAAATAAAGTTTAGCCACGATAGTGATACTCCTCATGTAAGTTTACCAAGGTTGTTTATAGCAATTTTTAGTCTTACGTTTAGTGTGTATTTAGTGCCAGGTTTATGGGGTGATCCTTTAACTCCATTAAGTGGCATTCTTCCTCCCAACTCAAACAATGATTTTAATTTAGATAAACTACAATACAAAACCAATACAGTTGCAGCAACTAGCAGCAACACAACAGCAAATCCACCAAAAAAACTTGTAGGCAAATTGCATGTTCCATTTGGTATTGATGCATATTTTGATTTAGAAGAAGGTATGGCTGCAGCAGCAATTTTAAAGAAGCCTGTAATGCTAGATTTTACCGGTCATTCATGTGCTAATTGCAGAAAAATGGAAGAGCAAGTATGGCGTAACCCAGAGGTTTTACAACGTTTAAAAAACGATTTTGTGCTAATAAGCTTGTATGTAGATGAAAGTACACCTTTAGCTCCAAATGAACAGTATACAAATAAACAAGGACAAAAAATTACAACAGTTGGCGAAAAAAATTTAGATTATGAAATCACTAAATTTGGATTTAATGCACAACCATTGTATATGTTTTTAGATAATAATGGCAGTGTATTAAGTAGTGTTTTATATGGGTATGATAGCGACGTAAATAAATTTATCCAACACTTAGATGCTGTAAAAGTTGCTTATAAAAAAACGCTAGTTAAATAATTTTAATGAACCATTTTCCAGAAATAATTTTCGAAAACGAAGCATTTATTGTAATTAATAAACCTAGTGGTTTACTTAGTGTGCCAGATAGAATGGGCAAAGAAATTTCGTTAAAAAACTTACTTATTAATAAATATGGAAGCATTTTTACCGTACACAGATTAGATAAAGACACAAGCGGAATTATACTTTTTGCAAAAAACGAAGAAGCACATCAATATTTTTCTCAACTTTTTGAAAACAGACAAGTAGAAAAATACTACTATGGCTTGGTTAAAGGAAACTTATTTAACAACGAAGGAAGTATAGATGCTCCAATTGCCGAGCACCCTTTTAAATTAGGAGAAATGACCACCCACCAAAAAGGAAAAGCCTCTTTAACTACCTATACTGTAGAACAAAGTTTTAAGCATTTTTCTTGGGTTAAATTTCAATTACATACAGGGCGTACCCATCAAATAAGAGTGCATTGCAAATATTTAGGCAATCCAATTGTATGTGATGAGGTTTATGGCGATGCACAACCAATTTTGCTTTCTTCTATCAAAAAAAAATATAACCTCAGCAAAAAAGAAGAAGAGGAAAAACCAATTTTGGGTAGGCTAGCACTTCATGCTTACGAATTAATGTTTAGTTTTCAAGGCGAAAATTTTCATTTAATTGCTCCTTTGCCCAAAGATTTACGAGCTAGTTTACAACAATTGGCAAAACACAATTAAGCCGTATCTTTTATACACCTTAAAACCGCAAATCAATTAGTTTTGTTTTTTTGTAACAAAGCCGTTCATGCCAAAAAGTTTATTTCGTATTTATACTAAAAAAATATTTGTAACACTGCAAGTATTATTAATTCTGTTTTTTTTACTGGGTTGTTTACTACCATATTTACCCATATATAATTTTTGGTGGGGTGGCTTTATAGGCATTGCTTTACCTTATTGTACCATTTTGTTGTTTTTAAGTATTTTATTTTGGCTTATTGTAAAACCAAGATTTGTATTACTCTGTTTGTTTGCTTTGTTGTTGGGTTTTAAACAAATAAGTGTAATGTTTGGAGTTAATTTTAAGTCAACATTTAGCAATACAAAAAATGAAGAAAACATAAGATTTGTAACATGGAATATTGAAAGTTTTAACGGACTTGCCAATAAAAATTCTCAAAAAAAAATTATAGAAAACGAAATTCTAAATACTTTAAAAGATTTACAGGCCGATATTGTATGCTTTCAAGAGTTTAACTCATCTGTACAAAACAATCATGTAAATTTACTTAAAACAGTTTTTAAGTATGCATATTTTGCTCCAGATTTTGACAAGGTTTCAAATGGCTATGGCGGAGGTAGTGCCATATTTTCTAAGTACCCCATAATTAATACCAAACAAACGTTCTATACTACTGAAGAAAGCTTGTTGTATGCCGATGTTGTTAAAGATAAAGACACTATTAGGGTGTTTACAACACACTTAAAATCATTTAAATTTAGTAAAGAAAATTACAATGAAATTGAAAACATAAAAACCAATAAATCGCTCGATAAAAATGCCACAAAAGGAGTTATAAAAAAAATGAAAGAGGCTTTTATAAAGCGTGGTAGCCAAACAAAAGAAGTGGTTGCAGTACTTAATCAAAACAGTTATCCTTCTATTTTGTGTGGCGATTTTAATGAAGTGCCAAATAATTACATTTACTGGCAATTACGAAAAAACAGGAAAGATGCTTTTATAGAAAAAGGCTTTGGCTTAGGACGTACTTACTTACATTTAGCACGTACTTTACGCATAGATTATATTTTACCAGATGATAATTTTGAAGTTGTACAATTTGATATGATTGATGAAGGACTTAGCGATCACAAACTATTGGTGGCAGATTTAAAACTTAAAAAACAATGACACACAACCCAAAAGATGTTGTAAAACACATGATGCTGCACGACCAATTTAGCAATTGGTTAGGCATAGAAGTGCTTGATGTAGAATTAGGATATAGCAAAATAAAAATGACCATACGTCCCGAAATGGTTAATGGGTTTGGAATTGCACATGGTGGAATTGCTTTTAGTTTAGCAGATAGTGCTTTTGCATTTGCTTGCAACAATTATAACAATGTAAGTGTAGCTTTAGATACTTCTATAAATTTTTTAAAAGCAGTAAACGTAGGCGACACTTTAATAGCCGAAGCAAAAGAAATTCATCATGGTAAAAGTACAGGTGTGTATTTAATAAGTATTTACAACCAGCATCAACAGCAAGTGGCACATTTTAAAGGCACTTGTTTTATTACCAATAAAGTACACTTATAAGTTTTACAGATTTAATTTATTAATAAAAATATTTAGTGTATCTATCGTCTCTAATTTCTCTACTTTTAATTCATAAAATTTTTGTATGCAAAAACTTTTTTTACTTTTAATTATTGCCTTCTCATTTTCTGCTTGCAAACTAAGCAACAGCAATCAACACCAAACCCCAAATGCCGAATTGGGTTTTTTGTTAGATAAATATTATGAAGAATATATTCAACTTTTTCCATTAAATGCTACAACCAATGGCGATAATAGATACAACGATAAATTGTATGCCGATTTTACCGATACCTACAGAAACCAATTGAGAGCATTTTACAACAAATACAAGGCTTATGTAAGCAAGTTTGATTACAACGAATTGACAGCTAACGATAAAATAAGCGTAGATGTTTTAAACAACGAAATAGATATTGCACTAAAAGGTTTAGAGCAAATAGATAATCTAATGCCACTAAACCAATTTTATGGAATGCATTTAACTATAGCACAATTTGGCAGTGGCGAAGGTGTACAGCCTTTTAAAACTAAAACAGACTACTATAATTGGATTAGCAGAGCCTCTGCTTTTAACAGCTACATTGATAGTGCTATTATTTACTTTAAAAAGGGAATGGCCGATAGTATTGTGTTGCCAGAATCTTTGGTTAAAAAAATAATACCTCAATGTGCCGATATGATGGTGATGGATGTAACCAAAAGTTTGTTTTGGGGTCCAGTACAAAAAATGCCTACTAGTTTTTCGGCAAGTTTAAAAGATAGCATTACTAAAGATTATACTCTACTAATAAACAATCAACTTATACCAGCTTATACCAAGTTGCACCAATTTTTACAAAGCACTTATTTACCTTTAGCAAGAAAAACAAGTGGCCTAAGTAATTTAAAAAATGGCAATAAATATTATGATTACCTAGTAAAATATTGGACAACAACCAACAAAACCCCTGAAGAAATTTATCAAACTGGGTTAAATGAAGTGGCAAGAATAAAAACCGAAATGGAAAATGTAAAAGCACAAGTTGGCTTTAAAGGAGATTTAAAAGCTTTTTTTGATTTTATGAAAAAAGACAAACAATTTACTCCTTTTAAAACTGATGAGGAAGTTATAACAGCCTTTAAAAACATTCAAAGCCGTATTGATACCAATCTTAAAAAAATGTTTATCAATACACCCAAAACAAAATTTGAAATTAGGCAAACTGAAGCCTTTAGAGAAGCTAGTGCAAGTGCAGAATATGTACAAGGAAGTGCAGATGGTTCGCGTCCTGGAATATTTTATGTACCCATTATTGATGCAAAAACCTTTAATAGTACAAGTGGAATGGAAAGTTTGTTTTTGCACGAAGCTATTCCTGGCCACCACTACCAAGTTTCGTTACAACAAGAAAATACAAGCCTGCCTAAGTTTAGACGCTTTTTATGGTATGGTGCTTATGGCGAAGGGTGGGCATTATATACAGAAAGTTTAGGTAAAGAACTAGGTTTATATACCGATCCTTACCAATACATGGGAGCTTTGGGAGATGAAATGCACAGGGCAATAAGATTAGTGGTTGATGTAGCCATACACACCAAAAACATGACTCGAGAACAAGCTATTGCCTATATGATGGAAAATGAACAAATTAGCGAACAAGGTGCAACTGCCGAAATTGAAAGATATATGGCTATTCCTGCACAAGCATTAAGCTACAAAACAGGTAGCCTTCAAATTAAAGCTTGGAGAGAAAAATACACCAAACAATTGGGCAGTAAATTTAGCTTGGCCAAATTTCATGATACTTTTTTAAGTACAGGATGTTTGCCTTTATTGGTTGCTGAGAAAAATTTAGATGCTTGGGCTGAAAAGTTGTAGAGGGCTAGTATTAAAATAACTTAATTCAATTTTTTAATGTTAAGATTATAAATTATAAAAATTTGGGTTTACAAAAAAGCCTTGAGGTTAAAACTTCAAGGCTTTTTTAAACTAAAATTGGTATTTATGATTTTTTTTACAACTCTGCGGTTTTTAATTTTTTAGGGAATTTAAGTGTAATTTCTTCGGTTTTGCCGTTTCTTAGAACTGAAACTTTAAACGAATCTCCTTCTTTTAAATTTCTTGTTTTTTGCCTAAAATTATCTACGTTTTTAATAGTTTCAGCATCAATATTTTTAATTATATCGCCTTTTTGCAATCCAGCTTTTGCAGCAACTGAGTTTTCTGTAACGTCTAAAATTTGTACACCATCTGTATCTTCTACATCTTGAATTTTTAATCCAAGTTTAGGTTTATTTGGGAAATTAATTCCAAATCCTTCTCTATTAAATGGCATTTCCTGAAAAAAATCCATGTTGGGCATTTCTCCAAAACCATCCATCTCTATTTCATATACTTCATTTTTATTTGCTTTAAGTGTTGCTTTAGTTGTTAAAGTTTTTGAGTCTCTTTTGTAAGTAATGGTTACTTCATCTTCAGGTTTATGCCTACCAATAACTTTTTCAATTGTATTATCACTATCAATTACTTGGTCGTTAATCATTGTAATTACATCATCTTTTTGTAACCCTGCTTTTTCAGCAGCACTGTTTTCTTCTACACTGTTAACTACTGCTCCATTTTGCTTACTTTCAAAAGAAACCCCCAAATAGGCTTTGTTTTTAGGATTCATATTAAAGCTTCTTCGAAATTCTTTAATTCTTTCAGGTGCTAAACTTCTTCTAAGTTCTTTTTTAAATCTAGGATTATTAGGCATTACATCTTTAATCTCTTCCATTGCTTCTTCTACTATTTCATCTAATTCTTTGTCCTTAAGTTGTTCAACAGGCTTTCCATTAATAGTTACCTTATTGTCATCTATTACAATAGTGGTTTTCGATTTTTTACCATTTTTATTGGTAGTTATTTTTCGTTCTTCAACTTCCTTACCTTCTTTATTCTTCTTTTTTTCAATAACAACTTCTCTTGTTTCGTTGGTTGATTTTGTTTCTTGAGCATTGCTTTGAAAACCAATAGCAAAAGCCATTAAGGCAAAAATTGTTTTTTTCATGATTTTGATGTTTTTTGTTATGTACTAATTTTTTCGTAGTTCAAAAGTAAGGGAATTTTTTAATTACGAAACATTTCGGATATGTTAAAATTTATTTTACTTGTATGCAACGTAACTCAAAAAAAACAAGTCAACTGTATCATTGCATTTCATGAACAGTACCCATCAACTGGTTAAAGATTGTATAAAAAACAACAGGCAAGCCCAAGAAACATTGTATAAGCAATATGCTGCTACTATGTTAGGGGTTTGTTATAGATATACAAAAAGTATAGAAGATGCCGAAGATGTGTTGCAAGAAGGGTTTGTGAAGGTGTTTAAAAATATTGAAAAATTTAGAAATGAAGGAGATTTAGGAGCATGGATTAGGAGAATAATGGTAAATACAGCCTTAACTTATCTAAACAAACACAACAGATACAAAAAAGATATGCAGCTTGATGACATTCATGTTCATCCAATTGCAGACGAAAACCCAGATTTACAAATCGAAACAAAGCAATTAATAGAAACCATAAGAACCTTGCCAACAGGCTATCAAACCATTTTTAATTTAGTAGCCATTGAGGGTTTTAGCCATGTAGAAATTGCTGAAATAATGCATGTAAATATTAATACTATTCGTAGTCAATACAAAAGAGCAAGAACCATGATTATAAAAAAATTATCACAAAACCAAGTAAGCACTTTTTATAATGAACCATAATTTTGAACATAAAGTACAACAAGCACTAGATGGTTTTGCAATAGAACCATCAGGTGAAGCTTGGAAAAATATAGAGCAACAATTGCCAACTAAAAAGAAAAAAAGATTTGCTTTTTGGTGGGTAAGTGCTGCTGCCATTTCATTAATTTCAGGAATACATTTTATTAATACAGCTGATACTAAAAGGTCTGAAAAACTTAATGATAAAAAGGTTAAAAGCAACGCTGTAACCACAAGAAATGAAAATGTAGAAATTAAAAGCTCATCAAAAACAAATATCAACCAAGTTAAGAAAACCAACAAAGTAGAATTATTGACTGATTATATTTTTAAAGCAAAAGACAGGAAGTTTAGTGTACAAAAAAAGCAATCAAAAGTCAATACAAATTATAGATTTAAAACTCAGAAAACACAAAAAGAGATTAATCCAAACATTAATGGCATACAATCAAATAACATTTCAAATAATACAGTAAAAAAAGAAATTGAAAATGAAGATATAGCCATAAACACAATAAAAAACACTACTCAAAACTTTGCAATAATTGAAAAAAGTTTACAGATTACAAATCCAACAAAAAGCTTTAGTTTAAATAAAGATTTTTCAATAAAAAACACGTTCCAAAATTCAACTATAAGCAAAACTGCTTCAACAAAAAAATGGCAAATGAGTTTGGCTTTAGGTGCTGGTGTACAACAAATTTCTACTAATAATCTATTTATAAACGATAGTAAAAGCGAAAACAATACAAGCTTTTCAAATACTGGTGGTGGAGGCTTTGGAGCTGGTGTAGGGCTAACACCCTCTTTAAGTGCATCAAATAACTATAGAATTTTACCTTTGCCCAACAATGGACTTAATTTTAAAATAGGACTTACAGCTACAAAACAAATTACAAAAACTTTTGCTGTATCAACTGGCGTTTTATATCAATACACACAAAACAAAAGTTTAGCCACCTTAGACTCTGTCTCTAGATCTAACCTTTATTTTGTTGAGGATATCAACAATTTTATAACCAATAAAAGCCACAATATTCAGTTACCAGTTGTGCTCAACACCAACATTTTAAAAAGTAAAATAGCACGTTTTTACTTAATTACAGGAATTACAGCTAATTGGGTTATAAGTAGTAACTACTTACAACAAAGTAGCACTCAAAATTTGTATGTACTACAAGAGTCAAATTACAATAAATTATTGTGGAATATGCAGGCTGGTGTAGGTATTAATTTTAATGAAAAATGGTTTGGGTCAATTACTTTAAACCAAGGTTTAACACCAATTCACAATACTGGTGTAAAAAACTATTTTACAAGTATTGATGCAATGTTTTCTATACCAGTGCAGT
>JBMLOQ010000101.1:0-6534 GCA_049242885.1 Chitinophagaceae bacterium | reverse complement strand
GTACACTCCATAATTACCTGTACTCTATTTTCTTTCTTTGCCATTTGTAATTATTTTAAAATAAATTAAATTTTGTTGCCAGCTGCACGCAATTGTTTAACAACAGTGTTTAAACCATTTTTGTTAATTGTACGAATAGCCTCTGCTGATAATTTCAATGTAATCCAACGGT
This sequence comes from Chitinophagaceae bacterium, assembly GCA_049242885.1. GTDB lineage: Bacteria > Bacteroidota > Bacteroidia > Chitinophagales > Chitinophagaceae > CAIVPM01. Next base: position 6,362 of record JBMLOQ010000101.1, on the reverse strand, counting down.
CTTCCTCAGCATAAAAGAAACGTTTTGTTTGTAAATTAGGTAAAAATCTACGTTTAGTTTTAATGTTAGAGTGACTAACACTGTTACCAACGATTGGCTTTTTTCCTGTAACCTCGCATACTCTTGCCATAACAATTTTTTTTCGGACGGCAAAAGTAGGGAAAACTAACTTATTAACAATTTTATTTCAACATTTATTTTTTTAATTTTAAAAAACTTAGTCCCAATTTTAATTTCCTATTCACGAAAAAATAAAGCTCAACTTCTCAGTTATACTTCTACACGGTTATTTTTGTACTTAAATTTTAAAAAAGATGATCACTACTGGCAATCCAATTGTAAGTATTTATACCGAAATGACACCAAACCCTAGTACAATGAAATTTGTTGCAAACAAATTGTTGTATCCTGGCAAAAGTATTGATTTTCAAGACGAAACCTTAGCAACTCCATCTCCACTTGCAAAAGAATTATTTAGTTTTCCGTTTATAAAAAGTGTTTTTATAGCTAGCAATTTCATTACACTTACAAAAACCGAAGATGTTGAAGATTGGCAAGATGTAATACCTAGTGTAAAACAATTTTTAAAAGATTATCTAGAAAAAGGTGGTGTAGTTGTAAATGAAGATGAAGTTGCAAAAGTTAAACAAGAAGCAACTAATACCGTAAATGCAGATGATGATGATGTGGTGAAACGCATTAAAGAATTATTGGAAAACTATGTAAAACCTGCAGTTGAAATGGATGGTGGGGCAATACAGTTTAAAAGCTATAACGAAGGCACAGTAAACCTTATGATGCAAGGTAGTTGTAGTGGTTGCCCTAGCAGCATGGTTACACTAAAAGCTGGCATTGAGGGGATGATGAAACGAATGATACCTGAAGTAAAAGAAGTAGTTGCAGAAGCTGAATAACTAAATTTAAATACATTCTTTAAATGCAACTACCAACAATAGTTGCATTTTTGTTTAATATTAAAATGGAAAAAGAATTAGAATGTTGTGTTTTGCAATGCGACACACCTTTGGACAAAACCTACTGGAACAACCAATACCTATCTCAAAATATAGGTTGGGATTTAGGCGAAGTTTCTCCTGCAATAAAAAAATTTATTGACACTTTAACTGATAAAAGTTTATCCATTTTAATACCAGGCTGTGGCAATGCTTATGAAGCAGAATATTTGTTACAACAAGGATTTACCAATATTACAATTGTTGATATTGCTCCTGACCTTGTAAATAATTTGCAACAAAAATTTGATAATTACAAGCAAATTAAAGTTGTTAATAACGATTTTTTTGAGCTAACTGGCAGTTTTGATTTAATAATTGAACAAACATTTTTTTGTGCATTACCTCCAAAGCTTAGGCAACTGTATGCATACAAAATGTACCATTTACTTAGCCCAAATGGTAGACTAATTGGGTTACTGTTTAATAGACAATTCGATAAAAATCCTCCTTTTGGTGGGAGTATTTTGGAATATGAACAACTGTTTAAAATTGCTTTTAATTTTTCTACTATAAATATTTGTGACAATTCTGTAAAACCTAGAGCAAATAGCGAAGTATTCATTGATTTTGCCAAAAACACAAACATTGAAGTAAACCTTTTTAAGTTTGCTGGAATTACCTGCAATGGCTGTAAAAACAACGTTACACAAAAGTTTGCATCTATAAATGGGGTGCAAAATGTAAGTATGAGTGTAGATTTTAAAACGGTTTTAATCATAAGTAATCGAGAAATTGATATCATTGAATTACAAAATGAAATTGCTTACGACCCAAATTATAGTATCGAAAAATATAAATAAAACCATTAATCTTTTAAAATAGATACATGATAGAGTGGATAAAACAACCTTGGCCTTGGTACATTGCTGGTCCATTAATTGGGCTTACAGTACCTGCATTGCTCATTTTAGGTAATAAATCTTTTGGCATAAGTGCATCATTAAGACACATTTGTGCAGCTTGTTTTCCTGCCAATATTCCATTTTTTAAATACAACTGGAAGAAGGAAATATGGAATTTAATTTTTGTGCTTGGAATTTTTACTGGTGGCTTTTTGGCTTTACAACTTTTTGCAAATCCTAATCCAATTGTAATTAATCCAAAATTGGCTACAGAGCTTTCGGGTTATGGTATTACAAAAATTGATGGGCTTTTGCCTGCTCAGCTGTTTAATTGGCACAATTTACTTACAATCAAAGGATTTGTAGCAATGATAGTTGGAGGTTTTTTAATAGGTTTTGGTACAAGGTATGCAGGAGGCTGCACTAGTGGTCATGCCATTATGGGTTTATCAAACTTACAACCAGCATCACTTATAGCAACTTGCTGTTTTATGATTGGCGGTTTTGTAATGGCTAATTTTATCTTACCTTTTATTTTATCACTTTAATTTTTTTTAAATGAATAACACTGATTTTGAAGTACGTTCGCTAGACACTATTTGTGTTAACGAAAGTGAAATAGAAACCAAATGGCATCATTACATTAAGTACTGGATTATTGGAATTTTGTTTGGAATTGTATTTGTAAAAGCCGAAATCATTAGCTGGTATCGCATTCAAGAAATGTTTCGCCTACAATCTTTTCACATGTATGGGGTTATTGGAAGTGCTGTAATGGTAGGCATTGTTTCGGTTTGGTTTATCAAAAAATATAAAATAAAAACTATTGCAGGGGAGGAAATTAAATTTCAGGCTAAACAAATTAATAAGGGGCAAGTAATTGGTGGTTTGTTGTTTGGTTTTGGTTGGGCAATTACAGGTGCCTGCCCTGGTCCATTATTTGCACAAATTGGCTCAGGTTTCACAGTAGTAATTGCTACACTTCTAAGTGCCATTGCAGGCACTTGGTTTTACGGTTTTTTTAGAGAAAAATTGCCACACTAATTTTTTAGAAAATGGCAACTGAATAAATTTTATAACTTCTTTTTAAAGTCTTTTAATTTCTCATTGATATAATATAGTAAGTCTTCTTCGGTATTATGTTTTCTTAACCATTTTGTGGTAGGTCTATATTTTTTTAAAAAAGCCAACATATCATCAGGCTCTAATGCTGCATATTTACTTACAGTTTGAGCATTAAAATGATAATTTATAAAATCTTCATCTTCCAGTTCATTAAAAACCTTTACTGCTCCACGTTTACGTTTTTCTTTACCATAAAAATGGTCGAGATTTAGGCCAATACCTGCACCACTGTTAGATGGAGAAAAGGTTGGCAAAGGTTTATTACCCAAATCTTTCAAAAATTCTTTTCTACGCTCTGCACTATCTCTTTGATATTTTGTTAAGCCAGATTGGGTAGATACAACCACTTCTGGTAAATTTTTAGCCAATGGTTTTATAAACCAAACGCCAGCACTATTTTGAAGCATAGCTGTAGTAACCCTAATAGTATCGAAGTAATATCCAATAGCCGAAATTGCAATAATATCATTTACAGAAACTTCAATTTCAAAACAACCGTTTTTATTTGATAATGCCACCTTATGGGTTCTTAAATCTGTAATGCTTCCATAAGCAATGGCTTCGTTGGTAATGCTGTCTTTAATACAACGTTTTAATATTTGTTTTCCCTGAGCATTGGAGTTAAGTGCAAAACAAACAACTATAATTAAAGTAAAAATTTTACTCATTTTGATATTTTTTTAAATTGATGCAATATATGTGGTAAAAGTATTACTACAAATGCTACTAAAAAGTTAAACAAATGCTAACTAGTTTTTGTTTGCTATTGTTCTTGCTTTTTGCAAAGTGTTTTTGCCAAATCTATTTTTCACATCGTCTATAGCTTTGTATAAACTGGTTTTCTTCTCTCTATTTTCAAATAAACTGCCTTGCACACTAAAATTATTTAACTCACTAAGTTTAACCCCAAGAAGTCTTATTGGGCTATTGGGCTTCCATAATTTTTTAAACAATTCAATGGCAAATGGTATTAACTCATCGTCGCTAAAGGTGTAATCAATTGTAACTTGCTTGCTTACTGTTTCAAAATTTGGGTAACGAATTTTAACTGCAATACAGCCTGTTAGTTTTTTATCTTGCCTAAGTTCATAGCCTACTTTTTCTGTCATTCTTACTAATTCTGCAAGCAATAATTCGTAGTTACTAATATTTTCTTCAAAAGTGTTTTCGGTAGATATACTTTTTGCCTCTCTATAATTATGTACTTGACTGTTACTTATACCTTGGGCTTTTCTGTACAAATCTGTGCCCCATTTTCCTAACTCTTTTTCAAGTAAATTTATATCTGAGTGTAAAATGTCGCCAATGAAGTTAATATTCATTTGCTTCAGTTTTAAAAAAGTACTTTCTCCCACACCACTAAACTTGTTTACAGGCAAGGGTGCTAAAAACTCTTTTTCGCTACCAATTGGTACAAACAAATAGCCATTTGGTTTTGCTTCGTCTGTAGCAATTTTTGCTATCATTTTATTACTTGCCAATCCAAAAGAAATTGGAAGCTTAGTTTCATCAATTATTTGTTGCCTTAGCTGTATAGTCCATTCCAAAGGATTAAAATATTTGTCCATTCCAGTAAGGTCAATATAAAATTCGTCTATACTAGCTTTCTCAAACAAAGGTGCTTTACTTGCTATAATATCGGTTACCCACCTACTAAATTTACTGTATTGCCCACGTGTACCATTTGCAATTATTGCTTGAGGGCAAAGTTGCAAAGCCTGCTTCATTGGCATGCCACTTTTTACTCCAAAAAACCTTGCCTCATAGCTACAAGTACTTACTACACCTCGCTCTTTGCTTCCACCAACAATTACAGGTTTCCCTTTTAAAGAAGGATTGTTTATAAGCTCAACACTTACAAAAAAGCTATCTAAGTCTAAATGGGCAATATACCTTTGAGCTGAATTCATTAAAAGTAAAGGTAACAAATTATCGTTTTTACATTCAAAATAAAATACTAATAAATAAGGTATAATTTAATCGTGAATCAGTTTTATGTGTAGCAATAAAATACTTTAAACACACTTAGTAGAAGAAACACTAGATGATACATCATCATTTTTTCAAGAAATTTTGTTTTTCTCTTTTCAGGAATCTATGGTTCTTCACACTCCTTATCTTTGCAGCCTTTTAAATAAAATATGAGTCAACATTTAAGCGAGCAAGAGCTAATTCGTAGAGAAAAACTACAAAAACTTACAGAACAAGGTATTGATGCTTATCCAGCAGCATTGTTTCCTGTTAGTCATTTTTCAGAAGATATTAAAGCAGGTTTCACAGAAGAAACTAAGGACCAATTTTCGCAAGTTTGTGTTGCAGGTCGTGTAATGAGCATTAACGATAAAGGAAAAGTTTTTTTTGTAAAAATTCAAGATAGCAAAGGTATATTTCAACTATATGTAAAGAGAGATGAAATTTGCCCAACAGAAGATAAAATCCTATGGGATAATGTAGTTAAACCATTAGATTTAGGGGATATTATTGGTGCTACAGGTTATGTATTTATTACTAAAACTGGCGAAACTAGCTTACATACTCAGTCATTTACACTACTATCAAAATGCTTAAAACCATTGCCAGTTGTAAAACGTGATGAAGATGGTAATGTATTTGATGAAGTTACAGACCCTGAATTTAAATATCGTCAACGATATGCAGATTTAGTGGTAAATCCAGATTTGAAAAAAACTTTTATTGGTCGTACAACCATTATTAATACCATCAGAACTTTCTTAAATGAGCAAGGTGCTTTAGAAGTTGATACTCCAGTTTTACAAAATATTCCTGGTGGTGCTGCTGCTAGACCCTTTATTACACATCACAACGCCTTAGATGTTCCTTTTTATTTACGTATTGCCAATGAATTGTATTTGAAAAGATTGATTGTTGGTGGTTTTGATTGGGTATATGAGTTTAGCAGAAACTTTAGAAACGAAGGAATGGATAGAACCCATAACCCAGAGTTTACTGTACTAGAGTGGTACACAGCCTACAAAGATTATTTTTGGATGATGGAAATAACTGAGCAACTTTTTGAAAAAATTGCTTTGCAATTGCATGGAACAACTGATGTAAAAATTGGCGAAAAAATGGTGAGTTTTAAAGCTCCATTTAAACGCATCACCATTTTTGATGCTATAAAAGAAAACACCAATATTGATATTAGTGAAATGGATGAAACAGAATTAAGAGAAGTATGTAAGCAACTAAACATTCATGCCGATCCTAAATTTGGAAAAGGCAAATTAATAGATGAAATTTTTGGGGCAACTAGCGAACATACTTACACCCAACCTACATTTATAATGGATTATCCAGTTGAGATGAGTCCATTAACCAAAAAACATAGAAGTAAACCAGGTTTGGTAGAACGTTTTGA
>JBMLOQ010000100.1:0-6067 GCA_049242885.1 Chitinophagaceae bacterium | reverse complement strand
TATTTCGCAAACTATGAATAGTTTGCTTTTTATCCCAAGGGCATTTTTCCCTTAACTCATCCATAATGTTTACAAGCTTCTCAAAATTATTTAGGTATGATTTTGACATAATTTAATGAATGTTTAAAGCAGCAATTACAATAAATATTATAAATATTATAAATGCGAATATTAAATTTATAAAATACAATAAAATTTGTTTTGAAATCAACTTTATTCTTGATTGCTTGTAAAAGTTTCTGAAGGATTTATACCAAAAAAACAAAGCTAAAATAGTAAACCATATTCTAGTATCTTCAAACTTAAATTTCATTAATAAGGTATCAACTATAAGCCCAGCAAGCATTATAATAAATAAACCACAAAATAAATGTAAACTGAATACTATATGATTTACATAAAAATATCTTTTGTTTCTAAAATATAGCAATTGTAATGACAATGAAAACAAAGGCAAATACACAAAAAGCATTTGAGGAAATTTGTGTACTAAATAATCTGCAATTTTTGTAAAAAACTCTTTACTATTTACTTGTAATCCAGTTTCATTAAGTTCAATTTTTTTATATGCATAATACCTTTCAAACAAACCATCTTTTTGGTTTTTAGGTAAAGAATTTTGAATACTATCGTATTGCTTTTTATTGGTATACGTTTTTTGAAATGAAACTGTTGAATTAATACTCGTCATTATGTACTTGAGCGTATCAATTTTAACTTTATAATTAGAATCTTTTGCAAGCAAAGAAGAATCCTTTTTTATTAGATTAATTGCTTCCAAAATGGATTGTTGTTGCAATTTAAAGGCTGTATCTCGATATGCTTTTTTTAATTCACTGTTAAAATATTGTAAACGTTTGTTGTAGTATGATGCTGTTTGTACTTCTTCTTCATCATTCACATCGTTAAATTTTACTAAATCACTATTTTTATAAAAAAAACTAAAATAAATCAAAAAAAACACTGCCGATGTAAACACATATAATCTTATTGGATGCAAAAAACTAGTTCTTCTACCAGCAATATATTCTGCTGTAAGAAACCCTGGTCTAAAAATCAAATACCTTATGGTTCTAAAAAACTTACCATCGTAATGAAAAATATCAGCAATAAAATGAAAAGCCAAATGCCAAAAACTTTCTTTTGTTTCAATATTTTCTTGCCCACAGATGTGGCAAAATCTTCCATAAGTAGCAGCATTACAATTTAAGCAAATTTTTTCTTTACGCTCTTTTAAATGGCTCATTCAAAAAATTTTATGTAAAATAAATAGCTATTCCATTTAAAACACAATTTATTTGCAGATTGGCAATAAAATTGTACTTACTTAAACAATAGAAGAAGAAAAAATGAAAAATTTAATTTTAATTATACTTTTTATAAACTTAGCAAACAACTCATTTGCACAGTTTTTTTACAATGATATTTATGCTAAAAAGCAAATAAACCAACAAATGAGGCAGTTTAAAACAAACAATATTAAAACCATTACTGTAAAAAAGTTGGATAAAGAAAATGAAACTACCGAGGATTTTGCCATCACAAAAAACATAGATGCCATTTACAAAACCATTGTTACAACTAGTTTAGTTTACGGCAAAACTACTACTAGCACAAGTCAATATAATAATTTGCAACTTACAAACTCGATGGATGAAAAAAGAAACATTTTTCAAACCACAAACTTTACTTATACTAACAATAATTTATCTATAATACTTGCCGAAACTTTCGACAGTACTATTAATGAATCTTTAATTGAAGAGCATAAATACATTTACAATGACAAGGGAATTGTAATGCAAATGCTTAAAATTAAAAACATAGAAGACACTATGTTGGTAAACTTTAAAGCAGATATTAATGGAAATATTATAGAAGAAGAGTGGCTGCAAGCTGGTAGAAAAACAGAAACTTACTACTATTACTATAATGATAAAAATCAACTTACAGATGTGGTAAGATTTAACAAAAAACTTGGCAAATTATTACCAGAAATGCTTTTTGAGTATAACGAAAATGGGCAGCTTTATAAACTTATTGAAATTCCTTATGGAAGCAGCAACTACAATGTTTGGGCTTATTTTTATTTGCCAAATGGCTTAAAAGATAAAGAGCTGCTTTATAATAAATCTATGGAATTGCAAGGGAAACTAATTTATAGCTACACTAATCAATAAGTTTTAGTACTCAAAAGTTTTGTATTACAGTAATAATATCCTGAAATACATTTTCTGTTGACTGATTTCCGTTAATTAGAACAATTTTTTCACTTTTGCCAATTAAATCAAAAGCTTTTAAATAATTGTTTCTAACAGCAATTAAATTCTCTTCGGTTTCATACAACTCAATATTGGTTCGAGTTGCCAAAATTCTTTGCATAGCTACTTTTGGCTCAACATCTATAAAAAAATGTATAGTTGGCTTTAAAATACTTGCTGCCAAACTGTTTGATTGTATAACCCAATTCATGGGTACATGAACACTATGATAAGCATATGAAGATAAATAATACCTATCTGTAATCACTATTTTGCCTTTATCAAGTTGAGCTAGCATTCCAATATTAGGTGCTTGTATATGTTCTAATCTATCTGCTGCAAACAAAGCTGCAATAGTGCTTTCTTGCAATTCAATTTCTTTTGCAAAAGCCGCTCTAATTATTTTACCAATACTATGTTTTGTAGGCTCAGCTGTAAGCTCTACCTGTTTACCTTTTTGCACAAAATAATTAGCCAACATTTTGGCTTGTGTACTTTTTCCACTTCCATCTATTCCTTCAAATGCTATAAACATTTACTATAATTTCTAATTACTAAATTCTTATTTCCAATTAGGCAATTTGTACATTAATTTTAGTATTGAATTCTACATAAATTAATCTACATTCTCTCTGGTACATTTATTCCTAACAAAGCCATTCCTGTTTTTAATACATGTGCTGTTAAGGTACAAATATGTAAGCGTAGCAATTGCTTTTCTTTAGTTTCAGCATTGGCTATACTATGCTCAGTATAAAAAGAGTTAAATGTTTTAGCCACTTCAAAACAATAAATTGCCAAAGCAGAAGGATTAAACTCACTTGCAGCAGCTTGAATCACTGTTTGAAATTGCTCTAACAATAATACAATTTCTTTTTCTAAAGGTGTTAAAATTTCATTTGATAAATCAACTACTTGGCCATCAACTTTTCTTAAAATACTTTTTATACGTGCATGTGTATATTGAATAAAAGGCCCAGTAAAACCATGAAAATCTATGCTTTCCTTTGGATTAAACAACATTTTTTTTGTAGGATCAACTCTTAATAAAAAGAACTTTAAAGCCCCTAATCCAATAGTTTGATACAGTTCACTTAATTCAACTTCTGTAAAATCGTTTACTTTACCAAGCTCTTGTGTGCGTTGTTTTGCAGTATTTATCATTTCTGCAACTATATCATCAGCATCAACTACTGTACCTTCTCTACTTTTCATTTTTCCTGTGGTAAGCTCTACCATTCCGTAGCTTAAATGCTCAATTCCATTGGCACTTGGCAAATCCAATTTTTGGCAAATAAGCTTAAGCACCTTCATGTGGTAATTTTGCTCATCTCCAATTACATAAATGCTTTTATTGCAACCAAACTCCTTGTACTTTTGTTCAGCCAAACCAATATCTTGAGTAATGTAAACACTAGTGCCATCTTTACGCATTACAAGTTTTTCATCAAGTCCATCAGCAGTTAAATCAATCCAAACGCTACCATCTTCTTTTTTATAAAAAACTTTTTTATCGAGTCCTTGTTCTACAATATTTTTTCCTAATAAGTAAGTATTGCTTTCGTAATAAATTTTGCTAAAATCGCTTCCGATATTTTTATACGTCTCATCAAACCCAGCATATACCCAACTATTCATTTCTTTCCAAAGGTTAATAACTTCTGGCTTTCCAGCTTCCCAATCTACCAACATTTGCTGTGTTTTTTGCATGATAGGTGCTTGCTTTTCTGCATCCTTTTCTGCTATACCTTCTTCTATTAAAGCTTTTACTTCATCCTTAAATACATCATTAAATTTTACATAATATTTACCTACAAAATGATCCCCTTTAGTGTTGGTTGAATTTGGAGTTTCACCGTTTGCAAACATTTGCCAAGCAATCATACTTTTACAAATATGTACACCTCTATCATTAACTATACAAGTTTTAGTAACATCATTTCCTGATGCTTTTAAAATTTCTGCAATACTCCATCCCAAAAAGTTATTTCTTAAATGTCCTAAGTGCAAAGGTTTATTTGTATTAGGAGATGAATATTCAACCATTACTTTATTGCCAGTTGATTGAGTAATGCCATATTGAATATTGGAATGATTTTTTTGCAAAAATGTTAACCAAAAACTATTATTTACTGACAAATTAAGAAAACCATTAATTAAGGTAAATCCTGTAAAAAGTTGGTTATTTTCTTTTACTAAATATTCACCTAAAGTTGTACCTAATTGAATAGGAGATTGTTTTAATTGTTTTACCAAACCAAAAAGTACAATAGTATAATCGCCTTCAAACTCTGGCTTTGTTAAGTTTACCTGAATTTGTTCTGCATTTACATTTACTTGAAACAAATTATAAATAGCTGATGAAGCTGCTTCTTTTATATTATTTACGATACTCATTTTAAAAATAATTGGTTGCGAAAGTATTGTTTATTGAAAGATGAAAGCATAAAAAAACTCCAACACTGGGTTGAAGTTTTTTATATTAAAAAAGTATAGATTCTACTTTTCACTTACAAGCCCAGCATTAAGGTATTCTTTATTTACCCTAGCAATGTTTGCAATGGAAATTTCTTTAGGGCAAGCAGCTTCACAAGCACCAGTGTTGGTACAAGCTCCAAAACCTTCTTTATCCATTTGTGCAATCATATTTACAACACGTGATTGTCGCTCTGGTTCTCCTTGAGGCAATAAAGCTAAATGAGAAATTTTGGCACTAGTAAACAACATTGCACTGCTATTTTTACAAGCTGCAACACAGGCACCACAACCTATACACATTGCTGCAGCAAAGGCAGCATCGGCATTATCTTTATTAATTGGCAAGGCGTTACCATCAACAGCATTACCAGTATTTACACTTATATAGCCACCAGCTTGTATAATTCTATCGAATGCACTTCTATCAACTACTAAATCTTTAATTACAGGAAATGAATTAGCACGCCAAGGTTCTACAACAATGGTATCACCATCTTCAAACGCTCTCATGTGTAGCTGACAAGTAGTATTTGCCTGCCAAGGACCATGAGGTTTTCCATTGATGTACATACTGCACATGCCACAAATACCTTCTCTACAATCATGGTCAAAAGCAATTGGATCATCGCCAGTAGCTATTAATTTTTCGTTTAATACGTCAAACATTTCAAGGAAAGACATTTCTGTTGAAATATCTTCCACTTTATACATTTTAAAATCACCTTTTGTTTGTGTATTTTTTTGACGCCAAACTTTTAGGTTTACATTTATTGATTTATGTTGCATTGATAAATTGTTTAATGGTTCTATTGTTAAAATGTTAAATTGTTTAGTTACTCTATAATTTAAGTTTTTGATTTGTATATAAAATCAATGAATTTATTGCTTTTGGAAGCTTTTGTAGTTCACTGAAAATATAGATATACTCATCTTCACTAATTAAATTTCTAACTTTAGCTTTTTGATTCCAATCTAAACACTCATTTAAAGAACCTTGACTATATCTATAAAATTTTATTTTATCTTTTTTTGTATATCGTCCAAACCCTTCTGCTATATTCGAAGAAATTGAATCAATTGCTGTTACAAATTGTTCGCCAACAGTATTCTTTTCGAATTGTTTCCATTTTACAATAACATCCCAAACATAGTTACTTAAATGAAAAGCTATTTTGTAACACTCCAAATCGTTTAATTTCAAATATTTTTTACCCTCCATAAAAATAGTTAACCATTAAAACAATTTAGCAATTCATCAATTAAACCCTGAAAATTATTTATAGTTCCTTTGACTTGGTTTAATCACTTCATAATTCAACTCTTCTTTA
>JBMLOQ010000099.1:0-5481 GCA_049242885.1 Chitinophagaceae bacterium | reverse complement strand
TAAGTAAATATGTTTTTGCACCAAATGCTTTTGATGCAGATGCTCAAGTTTTCCCATACTTACAACGCCAACGTAGAGGTTTTGATCAAGGACAAGAAGATTTTAAAATTACTAGCAACTTTACACAACAACAAGTGTTTGGAGCATTAGCACACATCTTACATCCTAATACTTTACAACGTATCACCAATAGTAGATTATATGGTAACGAGTATAGTGTTGTAGACGTTATGAGCGACCTTACAAAAGCTTGTTTTGATGCCGATATTAATGGAAATGTAAACTACTATCGTCAATACCTTCAAACTACTTTTGCTAACGGAGCTGCAAGTTTAATTGGCGATAAATCTCCAATAGATGATGTAAGCAAATCTGCTGCAAGATATACACTTAAAAAATTAAGAAGCAAAATTGCTGCTGCTCAATTAGGTAATGAAGAAACAAAAGCACACCGTGCAAACTTGTTATTCATTATTGATAATGCTTTAGCGGTTAAATAATAACTTAAAAAACAAAATAAAAAAGCCTCGCAGTTGCGAGGCTTTTTTATTTTAATACTTTATCAATAAAACTAGTATTTAAGAAATTCTAGATTTTTATTTTAGCAATGCTTGTTCTTGCTTCAAACTTTTATCAAACCAGAAAGTTCCAAAAGGAATTAGCGTTACAAGCCCAGCAACAAATGCTCTTTTAAAAGGCCATTTTTGTATTATCCAAACCTTAATTATCGCTAATCCTAACAATACAAATAGTACACCATGCAACCAGCCATTAATCATAACAGCTTGTGGTATTTTTGCCACATACTTCAAAGGCATTGAAATAAAAAGTAAAACTATGTACGATATCCCCTCAATAAGACCTAAAACTCTTAGTTGTTGTATGGCTTTATATTGTTGTGTTTGCATGGTTTTTATAAATATCCTAATTTTTTAATTAATGATTGAGGAAGTTGAGGCAATTTTTTTCTTTCAATTAAATAAGTAGATAAAGACGTTAAATCTTTAAAAATAAAATGACTTTGCAATGCTCCTTGCAAATAACCACTACCACTAGTATTACCTGTACCAACCCTCATGCCAATCATTCGTTTTACCATTACCATGTGTTTGTGCCTCCAAGTTGCCATTAAATTATCCGTTTCTATTAATGTATCTAAAATTGAAAAGCTGGTATTAAACAAAGGAAAATCTCTATACAAAGTAATAAACAAAGCAGCTTGTAAAGCTTTAGCAGAAAAATTACTTCTCAACATTTTTTTTGTAGCCTCATCCAATTGCTCATGTTCTTGCTCTAAAAAAACATAGTTAAAATCTATAATTTTTGCAGCTTCTCTTTCTGTAAGATTTGATTGGTAGATTTGTTGATATTGATGAATAAATGAGTTTGTTTTGGCTTCATTTTCATTCCAATATTCCATTTCAAAAAAAGGTAATCTTTCTAACCAATTATTTATCAATTGTTGAATACTTTTTGTAGATTCTTGGTTACTTATTTGCTGATAATCTGGTTGTGTAAATCCACCTTCATTGGTACGCTTGTAATAGTCTTTTTGATGCCTTTCTTGCATTTGTAAACCAAGTTTAGCTTCTATTAGCCTAAATTGTACACTTTGAAAACCAGATGATGGTGTAAGTAAGTTTCTAAAAGCTAAAAAATCTAGTGGCGTCATAGTATCTAAAACCTCCACTTGCTGATTAAGTAAATGCAAAATTTTATTTACACGTTTTAAGCGATGCAACACCAAGTTTAAATCTTCACTATTATCGTTTATAGTTTCCTTATGAAAAACAGACGAGCAATAATCTAACTCAAACAAAATTTGCTTAAACCATAATTCATACGCCTGATGTATGACGATAAAAAGCATTTCGTCGTGTGCTGGTGTATTACCTTCTTTAAAACTTTCAGGGGCTTGAGCTTCAATAATTTTATCTAATTGAAGGTATGAGCCATAGTACATACTGTTGCTTTGCATAAAAAAGTTTATAAAAAACTAAAGCAGTTGATGGCTATCAACTGCTTTGAAATTTGTACATTATTAATTAAGACTTTTGGTCTTCTTTTTTCTTTTTTGCTGTTTTTGGAGTAAGCATCAAAAACATTCTTTTACCTTCTAGCTTTGGTAAAGTTTCAGGCTGTCCAACTTCTGATAATCTTTCGGCAAATTTTAACAATACCAATTCTCCTCTTTCTTTAAATTGAATGGCTCTACCTTTAAATTGTACATAAGCTTTAACTTTATTACCATCTTTTAAAAACCCTTCGGCGTGTTTAGCTTTAAAGTCAAAATCATGATCATCAGTGCTTGGGGTAAAACGAACTTCTTTTACTTCGCTTTGCTTAGCATTGGCTTTCATTTCTTTTTCCTTTTTCTTCTTCTCGTAAAGGAATTTTTTGTAATCTATAACTTTACAAACTGGTGGTGCTGCATTGGGTGAAATTTCAACCAAATCAAGTTCAAGTGCCTGTGCAATTTTTAAAGCTTCTGCTGTAGGATAAACGCCTACTGTAACATTTTCGCCTACTAGCCTTACTTCGGGTACTCTAATTTTTTCGTTTAAGCGATGCTCTGGCTCTGGTTGTCTAAATCGTGGATTAAATCTGCCTCCTGGGCGTGGTGGAAATGCCATTAAGTTTTTTTTGGTGAGTAATTGTTTTTAGTTTATGAAATATTTTATTTATTAAAATCTAAATTTTATTTTTCAGATGTTAGCAAGCATTGAATATTTAATTAAAACATCAATACAATTAAAAATCTGTTATAACAGTAAAACAAATGTAATACTATTCGCTTGAAACTCTATTTAAAATTTCTTCACAAATATTTGTTACAAATTCAGAAACCAAAAGTTGCCCAGCATCGCCTTTTCCTTGTCTGCGGATTGAAACTTTATTTTCTAACATTTCTTTTTCTCCAATCACAAGCATATATGGTACTTTTAGTAGTTCTGTATCACGAATTTTTTTACCTATTTTCTCTTGTCTATCATCAATTTCTACCCTTACTCCTTTTGCAAAAAGTTGTTGTTTAATTTCGCTACAATAGTCTAAAAACTTATCGCTAATGGGCAAGATTTTAACTTGTAAAGGAGCTAACCAAACAGGAAATTTACCAGCATAATGCTCTAACAAAAATCCTATAAAACGTTCGTGTGTGCCTAAAGGTGCACGATGAATAATTAAAGGAATTTCTGGCTCGTTGTTTTGATTAGTAAAACTTAAATTAAAACTACGACTTTGAGCAAAATCAACTTGGTTAGTAGCCAATGTAAATTCTCTGCCTATAACACTAAAAATTTGTACATCTATTTTAGGACCATAAAAAGCAGCTTCATCTTGTACTTCAATAAAAGGTGTTCCTGTTTCAATCAAAACTTGACGAACCAACTCTTCAGTTTCTTTCCAAAGTTCTGGTTCGTTTACATATTTCTGTCCTAATTTATCAGGATTATGCAAACTCAAACGCATTACATATTTATCAATTCCAAATATTTTGAAATACTTTAAATACATTGCATTTACGGCCTTAAACTCTTGTGCAAAATCTGTTTTACTGCAATAAATATGTGCATCGTTCATATGTAAGCAACGCACACGCATTAAACCAAATAATTCACCACTTTGCTCATATCTATAACAAGTGCCATATTCTGCAATTCTGTAAGGCAAATCTCTATAACTTTTAGGCTCAGCATCAAATATTTTGTGATGATGAGGGCAGTTCATAGCACGTAAGTAAAAGGTTTCTCCATCAATTTCCATTGGTGGGAACATACTATCTGCATAGTAAGGTAAATGTCCACTAGTATGATATAAGCTTTCTTTAGCTATATGAGGTGTAACAACTCTTTTATAACCACCAGCAGTTTCAGTTTCTTTTGCTAATTTTTCTAATTCTTCTATAATAACTGTACCATTTGGCATCCACAATATTAAACCCTGACCAACTTGATCATCCATAGTATAAATACTCAATTCTTTGCCAAGTTTTCTATGGTCTCTTTTTTTAGCTTCTTCCAATAAAGCAAGGTATTCATCCAATTCTTTTTGATTAGGAAAAGTAATGCCATAAATACGGGTAAGCATTTTGTTTTTCTCGTCGCCTTTCCAAAATGCTCCAGCTATTGAAGTAAGTTTTATTGCTTTTATAAATCCTGTACTAGGAATATGTGGCCCACGACATAAATCTGTAAAATTTCCTTGTGTATAAAAAGTAATTTCACCATCGTTAAGGTTGTGTAATAAGTCAAGTTTATATTCATCATCTTTTTCAAAGAAATAGCTTACTGCATCTTTCTTAGGCATTTCTTTTCTAATGAAAGCGTTATTTTGCTTTGCCAATTCGTTCATCTTTTTTTCTATGGCAAGTAAATCCTCTTCAGTCATTTTTTTATCACCTAAATCTACGTCATAATAAAAACCTTTTTCTAAGGCAGGGCCAACCCAAAATTTTGCTCCTGGAAATTTATCTTCAATGGCTTCTGCCATAAGGTGTGCAGAGGAATGCCAAAACGTATTTTTACCTTCGGAATTATCCCAAGTTAATAATTGTAATTGACTATCTGTTGTTATTGGAAATGTTACATCTACTACTTTATCATTTACTTTGGCAGCTAATATTTTACGAGCCAACCCTTCGCTAATACTTTTTGCAATTTCAATTGCACTGATGCCACTTTCGTACTCACGCACAGCACCATCTGGAAAACTAATATTTATCATACAAATTTTGTTTCAATAATATATTTTAGCTAAACTAAAATTAATATTAATTTAGTTTATAAAAGGTAAAAATAATATTTAGAATGGTTAATCCTATTTAAATAAAATAATGTGGAATAAATTTATAAAACTACTTAGAAATTAAAAAAGGCTGATAGATTACTCTATGCAGCCCTTTATTTTATTTAAAGCTAATTTATTTTAATTTAAATGCTTTTTTAACTTTTGCTACATAGTCTAATTTCTCCCACGTGAATAACTCAACTTTCAAAGTTTTCGCTTTTCCATCTGGAGTTTTAAATACTTTTGTAACAACTTCATTTTTACGACCCATATGTCCATAAGCAGCAGTTTCGCTATACATTGGAGTACGTAATTTAAACCTTTGTTCGATAAAATAAGGTCTCATATCGAATACTTCTTGAACTAATTTACCAATTTGACCGTCAGTTAAATCAACTTTTGAAGTACCATAAGTATTTACATTTATTGATGTAGGTTCTGCAACACCAATTGCATAGCTAACTTGCACTAATGCTTCAGTACAAACACCAGCTGCAACTAAGTTTTTAGCTATATGACGAGTTGCGTAAGCTGCACTTCTATCAACTTTACTTGGGTCTTTACCAGAGAATGCTCCACCACCATGTGCACCTTTTCCACCATAAGTATCTACAATAATTTTTCTGCCAGTTAAACCAGTATCACCATGTGGTCCACCAATAACAAATTTACCAGTTGGGTTAATGTGATATT
>JBMLOQ010000098.1:0-5192 GCA_049242885.1 Chitinophagaceae bacterium | reverse complement strand
TCTGATTTTTTCCGATTGTATTGGAAAGCACAAGAGCTTACAACCGATGAAGCCGTAGTAGCTTGGGGTGATCCTGGTATTCAAGACTTTCACAATATGAATTGGGGTAGTTCTAATCCAATGTTAGAAGGATTGTATTACAGAAGTATGTATCAAATTTCTGTTGCCAACGAATTTATTCGTCAATCAACGCCTGCTAAAGTAGCTTCTCGTGGAATTACAGGTGCAGACGCAGACAATATTGCAAAATATGCATTAGAAGCAAGATTTATTAGAGCATACCAATATTGGGCATTGATGGATTTATTTGGTAATCCTCCTTTTATAACAGAAGCTCAACCAGTAGGTACAATTCCTACACAAATTCAGCGTAGTGCATTATTTACATGGGTGGAGAATGAGTTAAAAGCTATTGAGACTAATATGGTTGCTCACAGAGCCAACGAGTATGGTCGTGCAGATAGAGGTGCTGTTCAAAGCTTATTAGCGAGACTGTACTTGAATGCTCAAGTATATACTGGTACACAAAGAAACACTGATGCTCTTACTTATGCAAAAAGAGTAATTGATGCTGGATATTCTTTAATTAGTGATCCTCGCCAATTAATGTTGGCCGATAACCACACGAATACCACTGAGAATATTTTTACAATTAACTATGATGGTTTGCTTACTCAAAACTGGGGAGGTACAACTTTCTTAACACATGCTCCAATTGGTGGTAATATGAATGCTGCTGATTTTGGTGTAGATGGAGGTTGGTTTGGTTTACGTACAACAAAAGCAATAATAGATAAGTATGTAACACTTACCTTTAATAGCGATAGACGTGCAATGTTTCATACTCCAGGACAAAGTTTAGATATAAACGACCTTACTAAATTTACCGATGGCTACGCTGTTACGAAGTTTAGAAATAAAACCAAAGCGGGTGCTAATGGAAAAAGCTTAGTTTGGGTTGATATTGATATGCCAATTATGCGTTTAGCTGAAATGTACTTAATTTATATTGAAGCACATTTAAGAGGAGCATCAGGCGGTGACGCAGTTACTGCACTCAATTATTGCAATCTTTTGCGTACTAGAGCCTATGGTACAGTTGCAGGAAATATAACTTCTACAGAAATGACTTTGGATTATGTTCTTGATGAAAGAGCAAGAGAATTATTTTGGGAAGGATTTAGAAGAACTGATTTAATTCGTTATGGAAGATTTACAGACAATAATTATTTGTGGCCTTGGAAAGGTGGTGTAAAAGATGGTACAGGTGTAGCTTCTTTTAGAAGAATTTTTCCTCTGCCAGTAAAAGATTTAGCTGTGAATTCTAATTTAAAACAAAATACAGGTTATTAATCTTAAAAATTTTCTATTATGAAATATTTATCAAAAATTGCATTGTTACTTCTTGTTACAGCAACATTTTTTCAAAGCTGTAAAAAAGATGACAATCAAATCGTTTTCGACGGAGGAACTGCTCCAACTTTAAGTGCAAATAGAGCTGCAAATAGCACAATTCCTATGGCTTTTGCAAATAAGGATAATGAAGCTATAACATTTACATGGACTAATCCTAAGTATTCTTTTACCACTGGAATTAGCTCTCAAGATGTAGCTTATACAATTGATATTGATACGGCTGGTGCAAATTTTAGATCTGCAAACCGTCGTCAGTTATCTGTAAGTAAAGAATTGTCAAGAATGATTACACAAGGCGAGTTAAACGACATTATGCTAAACACAATGTTGCTTAACCCTTTAAAAATGTACACTTTAGAAATTAGAGTGCGTTCAAATTTGGCAAACAATACTTCAATTCCTGAATTAGTAAGCAATTCAATGCGTTTTAGTATTACTCCTTATGCAATCCCTCCAAAGGTAGATTTGCCAACTTCTGGCGAATTATATTTAGTAGGCAGTGCTTCTCCAGGAGGTTGGAGCAATCCTGTACCAACACCAAGTCAAAAATTCACGCAAGTTTCACCAACTTTATACGAATTAACAATTGCAGTAACTGGTGGACAATCATATTTGTTTTTACCTGTAAATGGTAGTTGGGCCGATAAATATGGTTTTGATGGTGCAAATAATGCAAATGATGTTAATGCTGATAATTTAAAACGCGGAGGCGGTGATATGAAAGCTCCAGCTGTAAGTGGCAACTATAAAATTTCAGTCGATTTTCAACGTGGCAGATTTACACTTACCAAATTGTAATCATTCATCTAAAAAAAATATAAATGAAAAATATAAATAAATTTTTAATGATGCTTACAGTGGCAATGACCCTGTTTGCATCTTGCACAAAAGTAGAAGATTTGCCAGTTTATTCAACTGGTGGAGATGTTACTTTAACTGCTAATAAAACCGCAGTAACAACTGCACCTGCCGATAGTAACAATGTTGCTATTACTTTTAATTGGAGCGATCCTAAATTCTCAACAGTTAATAGTAATCAAAAATTTGTGATTCAAATTGATTCTGCAGGAAGAAATTTTTCTAAAGCAGTTTCTCGTACTGTAAATGCAGCTTTTTCTAGTAGCTTTACTGGTAAAGAATTCAACAACATACTACTTAGTTTTGGCTTTGCCTTTAATATAAGTTATGCAGTTGAGGTTAGAGTTATTGCATCTTATGGCAACAATAATGATCAAAAAGTATCGAATGTACTAAGAATAAATGCTACTCCTTATAAAGTTCCTCCAAAAATTGCTTTACCAACTAGCAATAAATTGTTTATTGTGGGAGGTGCAACAACCTTTGATTGGACAAATTCAGCCACTGTAAACCCTGCAGAAGAATTTACTCGTACAACCGAAACTATGTGGCAAGGTATATTTAGGCTTACTGGAGGAGGTGAATATTTAATTTTACCAGTAAAAGGAAGTTGGACAAATAAATTTTCTATTGGTAATAAATTTTTGGCTGGTGTAAGTGCTGGTGGTGATTTTGGTTTTAACCTAAATGATAATTTTGTAGCACCTTCAACTACAGGAATGTACTTAATCAGTTTAGAATTCCAAACAGGTAAATTTACTTGTGTACCTTATACTGGTCCACAATTACCTACTAATTTATTCATGGTTGGTGGAGCAACACCTGCTGGTTGGTCAAATCCTGCTACTGGACCTACAGTTCAGCCATTAACAAGATTAAATTCTTGTGTTTGGGAAATGCCATCAATTGCTTTAAGTGCTGCTGGAGAGTATTTAGTTTTACCAGTTGCTGGCGATTGGAGCAATAAGTATGCTGTTGCTAATAAATCATTACCTGGCTTAGCAGCTGGGGGAGATTTTGGGTACAATTTAAATGATAACTTTCCAGGACCAGCAACTGCTGGAAACTACAAGTTTGAAATGAATTTTGCCACAGGAAAGTTCAAAACAACACGTCTTTAGTCAAATAATTAATTTAGTAAACGCCCCAAATTTTTGGGGCGTTTTTTTATTTTATACTATCAAACAAAATCCTTTTACAGTTTGTTGTATTTATGTTGCGGTTTTTTGCAATGTAACTTTATATTTGCCCAGCAATTAAAAAAAATGATTTTATCTATTTTCAACATTTTACAAATTAATCAAAATAATGCAACCAATTATTTGCCTATTGCAATTCAATTGGTATTTGCAGTTGGTTTTGTAGCTACTATGTTGGCACTAAGTGCAATAGCAGGACCCAAACGAAAAACTAAAGATAAATTAGAAACTTTTGCTAGTGGAATAGACCACCATGGCGAAGCAAGGCAGCCTATGGCAATTAAATATTTTTTGGTAGCCATTTTATTTGTATTGTTTGATGTTGAGATAATTTTCTTTTATCCTTACGCAGTAAATTTTAAGGAATTGGGTTGGAATGGCTTTTTGGCAGTATTAATGTTTGTAGGTTTTTTTATTGTAGGATTTACTTACATCATAAAAAAAGGAGCATTGCAGTGGGAAGATTAATGTGATAATAGGCAAATGTGAAAATGTGAAAATTGAATTAAAGTAAAAGGCATTTTCAAATTTTTAAATCTTAAATTTTCAAATTTTAATGAGACCAGTACGTTTTAATATTCATCCCAAAGAAGCTAAGCTAACCGATAGTATAATGGTGGCTGAAGCTCCTGAAATGTATAGTGGTGAAGGGTTTATGACAGCAAAGTTTGATAAAGTAATTGGCTTAGCTCGTAAAAACAGCATTTGGCCTTTGCCATTTGCAACTAGTTGTTGTGGTATAGAATTTATGGCAACTATGGGTAGCCACTACGATTTAGCACGTTTTGGTAGCGAAAGAGTAGGGTTTAGCCCACGCCAGTGCGATTTATTGATGGTTATGGGAACTATTGCCAAAAAAATGGGTCCAGTTTTGCGTCAAGTTTACCTTCAAATGGCAGAACCTCGTTGGGTTATTGCAGTTGGTGCATGTGCAAGTAGTGGTGGTATTTTCGATACTTATAGTGTGCTACAAGGCATCGACCAAGTAATACCTGTAGATGTTTATGTACCAGGTTGTCCTCCACGCCCAGAAGCTATCATTGATGGTGTAATGCGAATTCAAGATTTAGTACATAACGAAAGTTTAAGAAGAAGAGGAAGTGAGAAATATAAAGAGTTGATGAATAGTTATGGAATTGAATAATTTTGAAAAATTGAAATAGATAATTCAAAAGCCAAAATTTTAGGTTTTGACTTTTAACTTTTGATTTTAATATGACCTTAACAAACGAAATAATACAACAAAAACTAACCGAAAAGTTTGGTGAAGCTGTTTTTACAGAATGGCACCAACAATTTGGATTGTTAACATTTACAGCACCAAAAGATTTGAACCTTAAAGTGTTGCAGTATTTGCATGATGATGAAAGTTTAGGCTTTCAATTTTTAACAGATATATGTGCAGTGCATTATCCAGAAAGATTAGGAGAAGAAATTGCAGTTGTTTATCACTTACACAATCTTGAGAAAAACATAAGGTTGAGATTTAAAGTGTTTGCTGATGCAGAAAAAACAGAAGTGTTTACTGCTACATCACTGTACAGCAGTGCCAATTGGATGGAAAGAGAAACTTACGATTTTTTTGGAGTAAATTTTATTGGTCATCCAAATTTAAAAAGAATATTAAATGTTGATGAAATGGATTATTTTCCTTTAAGAAAACAATATCCATTAGAAGACCAAACAAGAATTGATAAAGATGATGAAATGTTTGGAAGA
>JBMLOQ010000097.1:0-3771 GCA_049242885.1 Chitinophagaceae bacterium | reverse complement strand
AATTTCTGCACACATTCATCCAACCTGCTTTTTGCTAAAAAGTTTTGTTCTAATTCCATATTAAAAGGTATGGGCGTATCAAGGCTAGCACAACGAATTATTGGGGCATCTAAATATCTAAAGCAATGTTCGCTAATCCAAGCACTTATTTCGCCAGCAATACCACCAGTTAAGGTGTCTTCGTGAAGCAATAAAACCTTTCCATTTTTTTTAACTGTAGCTTCTATGGCTTTGTAATCTAAAGGTAGTAAGGTTCTTAAATCTATAATTTCTATACTAATTTCTGGATGATTTTTGGAATATTCTGTAGCCCAATGCACCCCTGCACCATAGGTTATGATAGATAAATCGTCACCAGATTGTACAGTTGCCGCTTTGCCTATTTCAATTGTATAGTAATCGTTTGGAACCATTCCACTTATGCTTCTATACAAAACCTTATGCTCAAAATACAATACTGGATTACCGTCGTTAAATGCTGCATTTAATAAGCCTTTAGCATCATAAGGGTTGCTAGGATACACAACTTTTAAGCCTGGCGTATGGGTAAACCAAGCCTCATTGCTTTGGCTATGAAAAGGACCAGCACCAACACCTGCACCTGTTGGCATTCTTATAACACAATTGGCTTTTGCTCCCCAACGATAATGAATTTTTGCTAAGTTGTTAATTATTTGGTTAAAACCACAGGTTACAAAATCGGCAAATTGCATTTCTACCATACTCATAAAACCTTCTAAACTTAACCCTAAGGCTGCACCTACAATGGCACTTTCACACAAAGGGGTATTACGAACCCTTTCTTTGCCAAACTGTTCTACCAATCCTTCAGTTATTTTAAAAGCACCACCATACTCGGCAATGTCTTGTCCCATCAATACTAAATTATGGTGCAATTGCATCGATTGCAACAAGGCTTCTTTTATAGCATCAATAAATCGAATTTCTTTTGAATTTTCGTTTGTAGCTTTTATACTTACATCATTGGTTTTATTAGAAGTAGCATATACATCATTTTCTTCTTTAGAGGTGTTAACTTCCATTTTTTCAGCCTGATAAGCTGTTTGTAACTCTTGTTCAATAAGCGACTTAAAGCTGTTTCTTATATCTGCAATTTGCATTTCTGTAAGCAAATTTTGCTCAATCAAAAACTGTTCGTAATTTTTTACTGGGTCTTTTTTAGCCCATTCTTCAAAAAGTTCTTTTGGTACATATTTTGTGCCACTAGCCTCTTCATGTCCTCTCATTCTAAAAGTAGAACATTCAATAAAGTAAGGCTGATTGTTTGCTAAGCAAAAAGCTTTTGCATTTTTTATGGTTTTAAAAACTTCTAAAATATTATTTCCATCAATTTGTGTGCCCATCATCCCGTATCCTTTAGCTTTATCAACTAAATCAGCACATTTATATTGTTCGTTTACAGGAGTGCTTAAACCATAACCATTATTTTCAATTATAAAAATTACAGGCAAGTTCCAAACTGCTGCAACATTTAAAGCTTCGTGAAAATCACCTTCGCTTGTACCACCATCGCCACTATATGCAATGCTTACTTTTTGTTCGCCTTTAAGTTTTGCTGCCAAAGCAACACCATTTGCCAAAGCTAATTGTGGCCCAAGGTGAGAAATCATGCCACATACATAATGGTCTTTTGTGCCAAAGTGAAAACTCCTTTCACGTCCATTGCTATAACCATCTTTATTGCCTTGCCATTGCATAAACAATTTATGTAAAGGCATTTTACGTGTAGTAAAAACACCCAAATTTCTGTGTAAAGGCATTATCCATTCGTTGGGTTGCAAAGCCAAAGTGCTACCCACAGCAATAGCTTCTTGCCCAATGCCACTAAACCATTTACTAATTTTACCTTGCCTTAACAATACCAGCATTTTTTCTTCAATCATGCGTGGCCAAAGCAAATGGTGGTAAATGTTTATAAGGTTTTGATCAGAATGTTTATCTGTATATAATGAGAAGTTCATGTGTATTTAATTAGTCTTTTGTAGTATACTCATTTTGATAAGCATATTTTCCAAAAATAAAAAATCCAATAGCAATAGGTATAAAAATAAGTAATATAATACACCATTGCAACAAAGTATTTGCTTTTGCTTGTGGCAAAGCTTCTTGGTATTTTATAACTGTTTCGTAAGTTAAAAAAGCAACGGTAATTGGAGATAAAATCATCCAAAAAACACCTAAATATTTTTTTAAAGTATTCATAAAGTATTAATCTATTGATTCGTTTTTTTTGTTTGATGGAAGATAAATTGCTCCAATAACAAAGCAGATGCTTGCTACAATTATTGGATAATATAAACCTGCAATTGGATTGCCATTTGGCAACTCATCAGTCTTAGAATATTCTACAATTAATGTGCTTAAAAAAGGAACCAAACCGCCAAAAACACCATTGCCTATATGGTAAGGTAAACTCATGGAAGTGTATCTTATTTTTGTAGGAAACAACTCAACCAAAAATGCAGCAATTGGACCATAAGCCATAGTTACAAAAAGTATCATCACAAAAATTAAGACAATAAATTTTATATAAGTTTCTTGGTTAATAGTTTTTAAATAAGTTGGGTTAGTATCTGCTTTTATAAAAGTAGCCATTGGCGTACTTTGGTGAACTAACGTATCTGTAGTGGTTACAAAATAGCTGTGATGCTCGGCTGTTTGGAATTGGCTTGTAGTAATTATCAACGAATCGTTTTTGTATTTCTTTCCTTCTACTTTTTTACTTAATTGCACATGGTCGGCTTTTTCCCATTGTTTAATATTTGTATCTTTTACAAATGTTTTAAATATTGGGATGTAGCAAATAATGCCTAGTAACATGCCACCAAGCATAATCCATTTTCTGCCAATTTTATCGCTTAGCCATCCAAAGAAAATAAAAAAAGGTGTAGCCCAAAAAATAGCCCAAAGCATAATCGTTCGGCTTTGATCGAAATTAAGTTTTACCACATTTTCTAAAAAGCTTTGAGCATAAAACTGACCTGTGTACCAAATTACGCCTTGTCCCATTACTGCCCCAAATAAGGCTAGCAAAACCATTTTAAAATTTGCTTTGTTGTTAAAGCTTTCTTTTAAAGGATTTTTAGACACATTACCTGTAGCTTTTGCTTTTGAAAACATAGGTGATTCGTGCATTTTTAAACGAATAAAAACGCTTACAATTACCAATAGCAAAGACACCCAAAATGGATAACGCCATCCACCCCAAGGTGCATTAAAAGCATCAATGCCTTGCCAATTACGAACTAATAAAATAACGCCTAAAGCAATAAATAAACCAATAGTTGCAGTGGTTTGTATAAAGCTAGTAAAAAAGCCACGTTGGTTTGCTGGAGAATGTTCTGCAATATATGTTGCAGCTCCTCCATATTCTCCTCCTAAAGCTAATCCTTGTATTAAACGCAACAATAAAACCAATATAGGTGCAGCCCAGCCAATACTAGAAAAACTAGGTACTAAACCAATACAGAATGTACTGCCACCCATTAAAACTAAAGTAAGTAAAAAAGTATACTTACGACCCACCAAATCGCCCAAACGACCAAAAACCAAAGCTCCAAAAGGCCTTACAATAAAGCCTGCTGCAAAAATGGCTAACGTGCTAAGCAATGCTGCTGTACCACTATCTTCTGGAAAAAATTGTTTTGAAATAATACTGGCTAGCATGCCAAAAATATAAAAGTCGTACCACTCTATTAATGTGCCAATTGATGAAGATGTGATAACAAATTTAATGTTTGATGAAGGGGC
>JBMLOQ010000096.1:0-4976 GCA_049242885.1 Chitinophagaceae bacterium | reverse complement strand
CGCCAAATAACTATTCAACTATCGTACATCACTCCATTATCGAATTGTAGAATTACCAAATCGTCGAATTTCCACATTTTCACATTTGCTAATTATCTAACCCCTATCTTGCACATTGTATGGATAAGTTTATTGTTTCGGCACGAAAATATAGGCCTCAAGAGTTTAATACTGTTGTGGGGCAAGCTCATATTACAACTACACTAAAAAATGCTATAAAAAACAATCAGCTAGCACACGCTTTTTTATTTTGTGGTCCAAGGGGTGTAGGCAAAACCACCTGTGCTAGAATTTTAGCAAAAACAATAAACTGCACTAATTTACAGCCATCAGGCGAAGCTTGTGATGTTTGTAATAGTTGCAAAAGTTTTAATGATGGAGCTTCTTTAAATGTACACGAACTTGATGCAGCTAGCAATAACAGTGTTGATGATATTAGGGTTTTAGTAGAGCAAGTTCGCTTTGCCCCACAAGCTGGAAAATACAAAGTATATATTGTAGATGAGGTGCACATGCTTAGTAGCAGTGCTTTCAATGCTTTTTTAAAAACCTTAGAAGAGCCTCCTGCTCACGCTATTTTTATCTTGGCAACAACCGAAAAGCATAAAATTTTACCCACCATTTTGTCTCGTTGTCAAATCTTCGACTTTAAACGAATTACAACCAACGATACAGTAGAACATTTACAAGAAATTGTAGACAAAGAAAATATAAAAACCGATAAAGCATCGCTACAAATAATAGCCCAAAAAAGCGAAGGGTGCATGCGTGATGCTTTAAGTATTTTGGATAAAATTGTAAGCTTTTCAAATGGAGAAGTTAATTACCAAAACACATTAGAACATTTAAATATTCTAGATTACGATTACTTTTTTAAATTACTCAATAGCCTTATGCAGCAAGATATGAGTGCTGCTTTATTGTTGTACGACGAGGTAAATAAAAAAGGATTTGAAGGGGATTTGGTATTAAATGGTTTTGCTGAATGTATAAGAAATATTTTGGTATGTAAAGATGCAAAAGCAGCAGCTTTATTAGATGTTGTAGAGGGCCTACAAGAACAATACTATAACCTAGCCAAAACAACTAATACTGGATTTTTAATAAGCACTTTAAATGTGCTGAATGAGGCTGAATTGAATTACAAAATGGCTCGCAATAAACGCTTGCATGTAGAACTTGTACTTATAAAACTCTGTTTTTTGCAACAAGCAATAGATTTAAGTGTACAAGATAATAACATTGTAAAAAAAAAACGAGTTGATACTCCACAAGCTATAAAGTTTAAGCCAATTGCATCAATACAAATAAAGCAAAATTCATTACCAGAAGCAACTGCTAAGTTATTTATACAAACTAACGATAAACCAGTTGTAAAAGCTGAAAAAATAACACCAAAATCAGATGAAAGCTTAGTTCAAGAGCCTGTAATGCCAATTGCCACTTCCTCCTCATTAATTCCAAAAAATAATGGAGATGGAAAAAAGCAATTATTACAATTGCTTAAAGATAAAGTTGGTCAAAAAGCTGCCATTGAAGAGGTTAAAGAATCTTTTCCGCTGAGTGAAGAAAAATTGATGCAGCATTGGCAAGAGTATGTTGAAATAATGGAAAAAGAGGGTGGTAAACTTTCTACCATTAGTACATTTAAAATGGCAAAGCTGGTAATTGAAAACGAAGTAAAATTTACCATTACTGTAAATGCTCTTACACAGCAAAAGTTTATTGAGCAAGAAAAAATGATGCTTGCATCACACATTCAAACTAGTTTTAACAACAGGGCTATTCAGTTTTTTATTGAAATAAATGATAGCCAAATGCCTGAAATTCCTAAGCAGCAAATGCTAAATAATAGAGATAAGTTCGAAATTATGGCACAGCAATATCCGTTGTTAAGGGAGTTTAAGGATAAGCTGAAACTAGATATAGATTTTTAAAAATGTTCAACTTTTTTCAAAAAATAAAGTGAGATATATTATTATCCAAACTGCTATAAAAAACAATCCAGCCATTAGATTATTGATGTTTTTTCTTAAATCTTTCTTTATTAAACATCTGTAAAGTATCCAAAAAACAAACAATAACGTAAGTGCTATTGTAATAATGAATCTCATGAAATGGTTTTAAAAATTAGTCAATAGATTTTACATGTTTTAACCAAATGTTTATACCAGCTGTAATTTTTGTAGCTACCTGTGTATGAAATTTTGGATTCATTATTTTCTTCTCGTCTTCTTCATTACTTAAAAAGGCTACTTCTACAAGGGTGTTTACAAAATCGGTTGGGGCATTTAATGTAAAATTAAAGCTGCCAATATTGCCAAATTCATTGAGTTGTAAATCTAGCATCTGATTTAAAATAAAAGTACTTAAAGGTCTAAAACCAACATGTTTATAGTATGTACTTGTACCACTCACTTCTTTTTTATTACTACTATTTAAGTGAATGCTAATTAATATATCTGGATTAAAATCTTTGGTCAACAATACTCTATCTTTCATTTCAATTCCTGTATCTGTGTCTCTAATCATATACAAATCTTTCACGCCTTTTTTCTCTAAATATTTTTTTAGTTGCTTAGCAATTAAAAGTGTATAATCTTTTTCAGCAATATTAAATTTTAATCCTCTAGCACCAGTGTTGCTACCTCCATGGCCTGCATCTATGGCAATCCTTAAATTTTTTAATGATAAGTTAGTGGGTTGTTTTTTTATTTTTAAAGTTAATCTTTTTCCTTCATATCCAATACTATAGCCCCAATGGGTTTGATGATTAAGTTCAATAGTTACTTGTACAACATCATCTTCGATTTGTTTATAATAAAGATTTTTAACCTCATTGCAAGAGGATAATTGAGTTATCCAGTTGGTGTTGCTTTGAACGCCATAAATTAACACTTGAATTTTTGATGGATTAATTTCCATATAGCTACTATAAGGTAATTTCTCCTCTACCCCTATTGCAACAATATCATACATGCTATCGGTTCCGTTACTTTTAAAAGAAGATGTAAGGTAGTATGGTTTTATTTTATAACTTGTATCAAAAAACAAACTAGATTTTTCAATATATGCACTATGTAATTTACTTAGTTGCACTTTATACAAACTGCTTACACTATCAATAACCTTTATTAAAACGCCAGTGTCAATAAAGCCCATTTTTGCACCACCTAATCTATCATCTCCCAAACCATAAGATATTGAGGGTAATTTGCCTGTAGTTTTAGCTAGTTTAAATTCCTGTGTACTGAATTGTTGATTGTGTTGAGATGAGCCAGTGCAACTAATACAAAAAAACAATGTAATAAATATTATTAATCTCATAGTGAAAGATATATGGGTAGTACAATAATTAAGCAATAATAGTAATAATTTTAGAGTAATGTATTACATTAATCTACAAACAAATCTATTGTATTAGTCGTAGTTATGTTGTTTTGTAGTGCATAAACTTCAAGTAATTTTAGAACTGCATCTTTTCCATCAACATTCAAATCTTTACTAAATTCATTTACATACAAATCAATATGTTGTTTCATAACATTAATGCTCATTTCTTGAGCATGTTGTTGAACAAAGGAAGATAAATTTGGATAATGTTTCCAAGCAAAATCAATACTATTTTTAATTAATTGATTTACTTGCATGGCAATTTTTTTATCAATAGATTGATGAACAACTATACCACCTAAAGGAATAGGAATATGTAATTTATTTTCCCATTCTGCTCCTAAATCTGTAATTAATTGTAAACCTTTTTGCTGGTATGTAAATCTATTTTCATGAATTATAACTCCAGCATGGTGGGTATTATTTAATAGCCAATTTTCAATTTCATGAAATGGCATAAATATTTTTTGTTGATGATTGGGATATGCTAATGAAAACAATAAATGTGCAGTAGTATTTTCTCCAGGAATGGCAACAAGGGTATTGCTATTAATGGAGGTATTATTTTTTGAAATAAGCAATGGTCCAACACCTTTACCTAAGGCACCACCACTAGTTAGTAGTTTGTAATGGTTTGTAATTAAGGGCAATACACCATAACTAATTTTACTAAATTGATGCATGCCTTGTAAAGCTTGCTGATTAAGCGTTTGTACATCTTCTAAAACAACATTAAAATTAAACCCATTAGTGTCAATTTTTTTATTTACAAGAGCATCAAAAATAAAAGTATCGTTTGGGCAGGGAGAAAATGCTAAACTAAATGTCATGTGTTTAATTTTCTATTAAGACTCGTTGTAGAATTACATATTTCTTCTATATTGACCACCAACTGCATACAAAGCATTGGTAATTTGACCTAAGCTGCAATATTTCACAGTTTCCATCAATTCTTCAAATAAATTGCCATTATTAATAGCCACTTGTTGAAGTTGCTTTAGCATAGCTTCGTTTTTGCTTTTATTACGATTCCAAAAGGCTTCTAAATTTTTTATTTGTTGATCTTTTTCTTCGGTTGTACTTCGTATTACTTCACTAGGAATTAAGGTTGGCGAACCTGTACTACTTAAAAAAGTATTTACACCAATTAAAGGTAATTCGCCAGTATGTTTTTGATGCTCGTAATACAAACTTTCTTCTTGAATTTTATTGCGTTGATACATTCTTTCCATGCTGCCTAAAACGCCACCACGTTCTGTAATTCTATCAAATTCTTTTAGTACAGCATCTTCAACTAAATCAGTCAATTCTTCAATTGCAAAACTTCCCTGATTAAAGTTTTCGGTTTTAGCCGTTCCAAGCTCTCTATTTATGATTAATTGAATGGCCATTGCCCTACGAACACTTTCTTCTGTTGGAGTAGTTATGGCTTCGTCATAAGCATTTGTATGTAAACTATTGCAGTTGTCGTAAATAGCATACAAAGCCTGAAGGGTTGTACGAATATCATTAAAATCAATTTCTTGAGCATGCAAGCTGCGTCCACTAGTTTGAA
The DNA here is from genome assembly GCA_049242885.1 of Chitinophagaceae bacterium. GTDB lineage: Bacteria > Bacteroidota > Bacteroidia > Chitinophagales > Chitinophagaceae > CAIVPM01. Next base: position 28 of record JBMLOQ010000096.1, on the reverse strand, counting down.
TATGATATTTAAGCATTTGGCTACGCTT
>JBMLOQ010000095.1:0-10357 GCA_049242885.1 Chitinophagaceae bacterium | reverse complement strand
TCACACTTTCGTACAACAAATTTTTATTGTACAATTGCTTTAAAATCCACCAAAGACTTTCTATGTAATTGTTTTCGTAAGTTATGTAGGGATTTTTTAAATCCACCCAATAACCCATTTTTTTGGTGATATTATCCCACTCGTTTTTAAACCTAAGTACAGCTTCTCTACATTTTTTGTTGTAGTCTTCAACCGAAATAGTTTTACCAATATCTTCTTTTGTAATGCCTAATTCTTTTTCTACACCCAACTCAATAGGTAAGCCATGAGTATCCCATCCACCTTTTCGTTTTACCTGAAAGCCTTGCATGGTTTTGTATCTACACACTAAATCTTTTAGGGTTCTACTAATAACATGATGTATGCCAGGCATTCCATTAGCACTTGGTGGGCCTTCATAAAACACAAAAGGGGTTGCACCTTCCTTTAGCTCCACACTTTTTTCAAAAGCTTGTTCAGCTTCCCATTTTGCTAAAATTTCTTTTTCTATTGATGGAAGGTTTAGGCCTCCAAAATCTTTGTACTTATTCATTGCAGTTTCACACTAAAAACGTAAGCTATAAAAAGAATCTTACGTCTAATTTTTAAAAGTTGCGAAGTTAAGGTTTAGAGCTATACAATTAACCATTACAAATGCTTCATAGCTTCTCTTTTACTGAGTTTTGCTAATTCGTTAGTAGCAACAAAATTTCTTACCCAATTGGGGTTTGTATAAGCATATTCGCGTAATGCCCAACCAATTGCTTTTTGAATAAAAAATTCATTACTGCCATTACAATTTAAGATGTATTTGCTTAGTAATTCAGTGTCTGTTTTTTCATTAAAAAACTTCTGAAACATTATGCTATTTCGTTGTAGCCAAAAGTTTTCGCTTGTGTTCCATTTGCCTGTAATTTCTTTAATTTTATGTGGATGTTTTTTAAAATAATAATCAAGTAAATTGCTACAAACAGAGTCCACACTATCCCACCAACTATTGGTAATTATAAATTGTTCGTAAATTTCAATAATATTTTCGTCGAATTTTTTTCTATGAAATTTCAGCAATTCAATGGCTATGTAGTGTAATTCTCGTTGCACACTTTGCCACAAAAACAAGCTAGTATTTATAATTTCTTGTGTGTTTATTGGTTGAAATTCTTTGAAAAAAACTTTGCTTATAGCCCTTCTTTTTGGAGTAGAAATTCCAAAAAACTCAAAATGATTTTTCATGTAAGCAGCCATTTGTACTGCATTGGCAGGATTAGCTTCTTGCTTTAAACTAGTAATTAAATTTTTTACTGCTTGGTTCATTACAAAACACCTTTTGTACTAGGTAAATGATTGCTAAAAGGATCTTTTTTAACTGCCATTTTTATGGCTTTGGCAAAAGCTTTAAAAATGGCTTCAATTTTATGGTGTTCATTGCTGCCACTACATTTTATATTGAGGTTGCATTTGGCTGCATCGCTAAATGATTTAAAGAAATGGTAAAACATTTCTGTTGGCATGTCGCCAATTTTTTCTCTATTAAATTCAGCATCCCAAACTATCCAGTTTCTGCCACCAAAGTCAATTAAAACTTGTGCTGCAGCATCGTCCATTGGTAATGCAAAACCATAACGCTCCATTCCCCGTTTATCTTTCAAAGCCAAAGCAATAGCTTCACCAAGTGCAATACCAGTATCTTCAATGGTGTGGTGCTCGTCAACTTCCAAATCGCCATTCACATTCAAATCCAAATCCATGTTGCCATGCCTTGCAATTTGATCTAGCATGTGGTCAAAAAAGTGTAATCCAGTATGTATATTAGCTTTTCCAGAACCATCAATATTTAATGTAATTTCAATTTTAGTTTCATTCGTATAGCGTTTATGTGCTACTTGGCGTAATTCATTCTTTAAAAAACTAAAAATATCGTCCCAATTATTAGTTTTTAAGGCAATAGTTTCTTGGTAAGTTTTTGCTTGTTCTTCTGTTAATTGATGCAAAGGAGATTCTAAATAAATGGCTTTGCAACCTAAGTTTTTAGCAAGTGCAATATCACTCCATCTATCACCAACTACAAATGAATTAGACAGGTCGAATTTATCATTATTCACCAAATGTTTTAGAAGTTCAATCCCAGGTTTTCTGGTAGGTATATTTTCATGAGCAAAGGTTTTGTCAATATGCACTTCATCAAAATTAAATCCTTCACCTGCAAGGGTTGTAAGCATTTGTTGTTGATAGGGCTCAAATGTTTCTTTAGGATAACTTTCTGTTCCTAAACCATCTTGATTGGTTATTAAAACATGGTAGAAATTAAAATGCTTAGCTATTAATGATAAATTGCTAATTGCTTTTGTTACAAATGAAAATTTATTTAAACTATCAATCTGAAAATCAGTTGGTGGTTCATTTAAAATTATACCGTCTCTATCTAAAAATAATATGGGTTGCACAATAAAAATTTGTTGGCGAAGATAATAGTATCATTTTTGATACTTAATACATGTTGCCATGCCTCAAAAAACAATTTTATGTTTGGGTGATAGTTATACTATTGGTGAAGGAGTTCCTTTATTTGAAAGTTTTCCTTATTTATTGGTTCAAAACCTAAGAAATGAAGGGTTAAGTTTTGCAGCACCAGAAATTATTGCCAAAACTGGATTTACTACAGATGAGTTGTTGCAACAAATTAACGAAACTCGATTTTTAAACCATTATGATTATGCAACTATCTTAATTGGTGTAAATAATCAGTATCGAAGTTATAGTTTAATGGATTTTGAGGTTGAACTTAACAAGATTTATCAGTTTGCATTGGAAAAAGTAAGTCATCAATCTCAAAAAATTATTGTATTGTCAATACCTAATTGGGGTGTTACACCCTTTGCTAAAGATAGAAATGAACAGCAAATAACTCAAGAAATTCATCAGTACAATGCTATTTGTAACAAGCTAGCCCAAAAAAACAATAGTACATTCATTGATATTACCCCACAAACTGAGTTAGCAAAAAGCAATATTGATTTATTAACATCAGATAATTTGCATTATAGTAAAAAAAGTCACTTGCAATGGGCAAATTGGGTGGCTCAAAAAATCATTGCTCAAGAAAAATTATAAGGTTTTGTCAAAATGTCAGTATTTTAATCAGCCACATTAGCTAATTCGTTATTTTTGCCACTTAAATTTTTATAATGGATTTGGTTGAATTGGGTAATAAAACACATGACGAAGCAAGACAAGGTGAGGCCTTTGCACCATTTGTACTAGATGAAAATAAGTATGCAAAATATTTTTATATAGAAAGCTATGGCTGTGCTATGAACTTTAGTGATAGCGAAATTGTAGCCAGTATATTAAATGATAATGGCTTTGGGGCAACAAAAAATGTGGAAGAAGCAGATTTGATTTTTGTAAATACTTGCAGCATAAGAGACAAGGCAGAGCAAACAATTCGTAAAAGATTAACTGAATTTAGAAAACTAAAACAACAAAAACCAGGAACTTTAGTGGGCGTTTTAGGTTGCATGGCTGAGCGTTTGAAAAGTAAATTGCTTGAGGAAGAAAAGCTAGTAGATATGGTTATTGGGCCTGATGCTTATAGAAGTTTGCCCAACTTAATTGAGGATGCAGATAATGGCCAAAAAGGCGTTAATGTTTTGTTGAGTAGAGATGAAACTTATGCAGATATTTCTCCAGTACGATTAAATAGTAATGGTATTACAGCATTTGTAAGTATTACAAGAGGTTGTAATAATATGTGTAGTTTTTGTGTTGTTCCATTTACAAGAGGTAGAGAAAGAAGTAGAGATGCCGAAAGTATAGTTGCAGAAGCACAAGATTTGTTTGATAAGGGGTATAGAGAAGTAACCTTATTAGGACAAAATGTAGATAGCTATTTTTTTGAGCATGCACAAGAAATATTTAGCAATCACCATCAAAAAAATGGAGTAACATTTGCTCAGCTACTCGAAAAAGTGGCTTTAATTTCACCTGAACTTCGTGTGCGATTTAGCACTTCACACCCAAAAGATATTACAGATGAGGTGTTGTACACCATGGCAAAATATGAAAACATTTGCAAGTGTATTCATCTGCCTATTCAAAGTGGAAATTCTAGAATTTTAGAAAAAATGAATAGAACTTACACAAGAGAATGGTATTTTAATAAAGTAGATAGAATTAGAGCATTGGTGCCCGAATGCAGTATCACTAGCGATTTAATTGCAGGTTTTTGTAGCGAAACCGAAGAAGATCATCAAGATACACTTACGGCAATGCAGTATAGCAATTTCGACTTTAGTTATATGTATTATTATAGCGAACGCCCAGGTACTTTAGCTGAAAGAAAATATGATGATGATATACCCGAAGATGTTAAAAAAAGACGATTAGACGAAATAATTCAAGTTCAAAATAAGTTGAGCAAAGCCAGCAACCAAAAGGATTTAGGAAAGGTTTATAAAGTGTTGATTGAAGGGGAAAGTAAAAAAAATATTAACGATTGGAAAGGAAGGAACTCACAAAATAAAGTATTGGTTTTTGCTAAAGGAAACTATAATTACAAAGCAGGGCAATATGTATATGTAAAAGTAAATGCTGCCACACAAGGAACTTTATTGGGTGAGATTGTAGAAAATTAAATAATTAATTAAGAACATTATGACGGATACACAATCGATAAAAAATAGATTTAACATAATTGGAAATTCGCCTGCTCTTAATTATGCTTTAGATACAGCTGTACAAGTAGCTGCAACAGATTTAACTGTTTTAATAAATGGTGAAAGTGGTGTTGGTAAAGAAGCTTTTTCATTAATAATACATGCACTATCTGCACGAAAACACAATAGTTTTATTGCAGTAAACTGTGGAGCTATACCAGAAGGCACCATAGATAGTGAATTGTTTGGGCATGAAAAAGGTGCTTTTACAGGGGCAGTGGATAGTAGAAAAGGATATTTTGAAACTGTAAATGGAGGTACCATTTTTTTGGATGAAATTGGTGAAATGCCATTGGGTACTCAAGCCAGATTATTGCGTGTTTTAGAAACTGGTGAATTTATACGAGTTGGCAGTAGTAAAGTTCAAAAAACTGATGTAAGAGTAATAGCAGCAACAAATAGAGAACTTTTAGAATTTGCCCAAAAGGGCAGGTTTAGAGAAGATTTGTATTATCGTTTAAGTACTGTGCCAATAAAGGTTCCAGCACTTAGAGATAGAAAAGATGATATTAGTTTATTGTTTAGAAAATTTGTAATTGATTTTAGCGAACGTTACAAAACTACCCCAGTAAGGTTAGATAATGAAGCTCAACAGTTGCTAATTAGCTACCCTTTTCCTGGAAATATTAGAGAGCTTAAAAACTTGGCTGAGCAAGTAAGTGTTCTTAGTCAAAATGATATTGTTAGTTTACAAGAACTAAAACGTTTTTTGCCAGAGAAAAATTTTAATCGCTTACCTGTATTAGCAAATGCCACAACACCAAATAATGATTTTAGCAATGAACGAGAGATTTTGTACAAGCTTTTTTTTGATATGAAAAAAGATGTAACCGAGCTAAAAAAAATGTTTGTAGAAATTTTGCAGAATCCAGCATTGGCTGGGCAGGCAGCACAGTTTACTAAAGAAAGTTTGGTTAGTGATTTTCCTGTAATTGGACAAGATTTGGTGAATACTTTTGGAAATCAACCTCAAATAATTAATGCAAATAATTATCAGTCCAATAATTTTCAACCAGTAGTGTTAAATGAAAACGAAATACATCAGCACGAAGAAATAGAAGAAAGTTTAAGTCTTGTTGATATGGAGAGAAACCTCATAATAAAGGCAATTAAAAAACATAAAGGAAAAAGAAAAGACGCTAGCATAGATTTAGGAATTAGTGAAAGAACCCTATACCGAAAATTAAAAGATTATAACCTAGAGGAATTGTAAAAAGAAAGTTTTAGTATTGAATATGAAATGTTGAGTTTAATAGCTTAAACATTTTAGTAAATAAAACTTCAAAAAATAAGTATCGTGCCATCAAAATTATTCAACTGAACATAAAAATAATATGCCTAAATTAAAATTTGTTTGGATTGCAATCGCAGCAATTTTTTTTGTAAGTGCTTGTGGGGTGTATTCTTTTAGAGATGTAACCATTGATTACACCAAAATTAAAACCATAAAAATTGGATTTATCGAAAACAAGGCACGCTATGTAAATCCTCAATTAAGCCCTAAGCTTACAGATAAAATTCAACAAAAAATTACTAGCCAAACCAAGCTTTCACGAACCAATAATGATGATGCACATCTGCAAGTTACTGGCTACGTTAGCAACTACGATGCCTCGCAAACAGTTGGTGTAAGTAATGGGCAAACCAGTACCAATAGGCTTACAGTTAGTGTGCATATTGTGCTTAGAAATACTGTAGAAAATAAAACAGAAGAGTTTGATGTAAGCAGAAATTTCGATTTTTCAGCTAGTTTGTCTTTACAACAAGCCGAAAATCAATTGCTCGACGAAGTGGTAAGAAATCTTACCGATGAAATTTTTAATAAAATATTTTCAAATTGGTAATATTGCAATTATGAATGCTGCTTTACAAAAAACTATTTTTCATTTAACTGGTAAGTCTAGTTTGGCACAAGTGCGAAAAGAGGAGCTAGAAACATTACTGAATGATTTCCCATATTTTGCACCTTTGCAATTAGCATATGTGGCTAAACTGAACACTGCTGACACACATCAAGCCAATATTCAATTGCAAAAAACTGGTTTGTATTGCACCAATCAAAAATGGTTGCAATATCAGCTAATGGATACTAGCAATTTTGATTTACAAGCTTCAAATAACTACATTGCTAATATTGAAATTCCAACAATTGAAACTGTGAAAGACTTGATGAATGGAGTTGAGAAAAAAGTTTTTGCAGATTCAGCTAAAATTCAGGAAACAGTAAAAGATATTCCTAATCAGCCAGTGGCTCAAATAGTTGAAGAAATTGCTGCTTTGCCAGTTAATGAACCAAATAATGCTGCTGAAGTTAATTTACAAGAAAAAATTGCAGTTGAGACGCCCGTTAACAATAATTTACCTGAAGAAACTTTGGTGCCTGTTTATGTATTAGAAAAGCCATTGGTGATTGAAAACAAAGAAGCCGTTGTAGAATATAAAAACGAAGAAAAAATTAGTTCTAATGCAATTGAATTAGATATTGAAGTGCCAACTTTAGTATTGCAAGAAGAGCAGCCTTTAATTAAAGATATTTTAATTAGCGAAGTAACAGATATATCAGGCAAAGAAGTAGTTGAAAGCAAACCATTGGATTCGTTGGTTGAAGATATACAAATTAGCAATGCTTTAATTGTTGAAAAAGAAACTAACACAGAAATTCCAATTGCATTAAGCAATGACATTCATGCTCAAATTGCAAAGCTTAAAGAGGATTGGAATAAGCCTGTTTTAAAAGAAGAAAAATTGCCTTTTGAAGCAGAGCCTTACTATACAATAGACTATTTTGCATCTCAAGGTATAAAGTTTGATTTTAATAAAGAACCAAAAGATGTACTTACAACAAAAATGCTTCGCTTTACAGATTGGTTAAAGCGTATGAAAAGTGCAAAAGAAATTAATGCAGAGGTTGAAGATGATGACTCACAAGATATTGAAGCAGCCATTGTAAATATTGCCAATATAAGTAACCAACCTAAAGAAATAGTTACAGAAACTATGGCACAAGTATTTGAAAAACAAGGCAAAATAAATAAGGCTGTTCAGCTGTATATAAAATTAAGTTTTTTAAACCCAGATAAAACCGCTTATTTTGCAACCAAAATTCAAGAACTAAAAGGTATAAAATCATGACTTGGTTATTTATTATTTTAATTGTATTGGCTTGTGTAGCTTTAGGTTTTTTAGTATTAGTACAAAATTCTAAAGGTGGCGGTTTGGCTGGAAATGTTGGTGGCCTTAGCAATCAATTAATGGGTGTACAACAAACAACAGATGTATTAGAAAAAGGCACATGGATATTTGCTGGTATAATTGCAGTTTTAGCAATTACAAGTACTTTATTTTTGAGCAATAAAAATGGTGGAATTGAAGATGCAAGTAAAGCTGTTAAAAACATTAATACTTCAACAGCTCCAGCTCCTGCTCCTCCAGCACCAAACCCTGCAACAACTGCACCAGCTGCAACACAACCTGCAAAGTAATTATATTGTAGTTTAAAATTATAGATGCACTGTCTGCCAATAATATTGGTGGACAGTTTTTGTTTTAATTATCTTGACTTGCTCGAATTTTGAAATGAAAATACTAGCAACTTCAGTTAGAGAATAATTTTAAAAGAGTTGGTCTATTTCAAACAATCCAAGTTACGCTTAATCAAATGGTTTTTTACAATAAAATGGTGAAGTAAACAGTACAAAATTTACAATATCGCTTATTCAAAAAACGCACCCAAATAATCTACCAATTCAGTTTTTGTAATTGGAATACCCATTATTTTGTTATATGCTTTGGCGTCAACCAAATATTGATCTCTTATAATTTTTACTAATTGTCCATTATTAATTTCGGGTACTACAACAGTTTCAAAATTTTTAATTATTTCCCCTAAGTTTTTTGGAAAAGGACGAATGTATTTTAAGTGTACATGGCTAATCTGCTTGCCTTGAGCTTGTAATTGTAAACAAGCACTTTTAATTGCACCATAAGTGCTACCCCAGCCAATTACTAAAACTTTACCTTCATTAGCTCCAGAATCTATATTTTGAAGTGGAATGTAATTAGCAATTCTATCTACTTTTTCTTGACGCGTTTTTACCATGTGTTGGTGGTTATCGGCATCATAACTAATATTTCCTGTAATATCTTGTTTTTCTAGTCCACCAATTCTATGTTCTAGTCCTTTTGTTCCTGGAACTGCCCAAGGACGGGCTAATTTTTCGTTTCTTTTATAGGGTAAGAATTTTTCTTCGTCTTCTTCCAATCCTTCTTTAAAAGTTACTTCAATGGCAGGTAAATTTTCTGTTTGAGGAAACTTCCAAGGCTCAGCACCATTGGCAATATAGCCATCACTCAATAAAATTATGGGCGTCATGTGCTGTACGCTAATTCTAACAGCTTCAAAAGCAACATCAAAGCAATCACTAGGGGTGCTAGATGCAATTATGGGCATTGGGCATTCTCCATTTCGTCCATAATAAGCTTGTAGTAAATCACTTTGTTCTGTTTTGGTTGGCAATCCTGTGCTTGGGCCACCACGTTGAATGTTTATAATGATTAGAGGAATTTCTAGCATTACAGCTAAGCCCATTGCTTCTGCTTTTAAAGCCATACCTGGACCACTTGTGGTTGTTACACCAAGGTTGCCACCATAGCTTGCACCAATTGCAGCGGTAATTGCTGCAATTTCATCTTCGGCCTGAAAAGTTTTTACACCAAAACTCTTGTGTTTACTTAATTCATGTAAAATATCACTGGCTGGGGTTATTGGATAACTTCCTAAAAATAAAGGCAAATTGCTTTGTTGACTTGCTGCAATTAATCCATAACTTAAAGCCTGATTACCCATAATACTTCTGTATTTTCCTGTAGGCAATTTTGCTTTTTCTACTGTATATCTAGTTGTAAAACTTTCTGTAGTATCGCCATAATTATAGCCTGCTTGTAATACTTTGATATTGCTTTGTAAAATGCTTTCTTTTTTGCCAAATTTTTCGTCTAAAAAGTCAATGGTGTTTTGTAAATCTCTGTTGTACATCCAATACAATAAGCCCAACACAAACATATTTTTAGCACGGTCACGCTCTTTTGTACCTAAATCTGTAAAGTCTTTTAAGGCTTCTCTTGTAAGTTTTGTAACATCTACTTTTGTAACTTCATACCCATCTAAGCTGTTATCTTCTAGAGGATTTACCCCATCGGTATAATTAGCTAATCGTAAATTTTTGCTATCAAACCCATCTGTATTTACAATTATTTTACCACCAGTTTTTAGGCTTTTTAAATTGGCTTTTAAAGCAGCTGCATTCATTGCTACAAGAACATCACATGAGTCGCCTGGTGTAAATACTTTACTACTACTAAAATGTAATTGAAAACCACTTACTCCAGCCATTGTACCTTGAGGAGCTCTAATTTCGGCAGGAAAATCTGGAAAAGTAGCTAAATCTATACCTAGCAAAGCAGTGTTGTTGGTAAACTGTTGCCCAGTAAGCTGCATTCCATCTCCACTATCTCCAGCAAATTTTATTACTACATCCTCAATTACTTGTTGTTGTGCACTCATGTTTTATGTTTTAAAACTTAGTTTTTGGTGTGCAAATTTAAGTTTATAGAAGTTAAGGTGTAAGATTAGTTTGTGTAGATGTTTACTTAGTTGGAAAATA
>JBMLOQ010000094.1:12104-23836 GCA_049242885.1 Chitinophagaceae bacterium | reverse complement strand
ATGTTTTTATACCGATTATACAAAATATATAGTCCACTTTCGCCTATTGGCTTATGGTACTATTATTTTGATGTATCGGCATTACCTATGTAAATTTATTAAATACCCTATGGGCTATTTAACAAATACATTTGGTATTACATTTGTGAAATGAACATTTTCTATAAGATTGAAGAATTGCCCATTATTAAAAACCCAATTGTAACCATTGGTACTTTTGATGGGGTACACAAAGGACATCAACAAATATTAAATCAATTAAAAAGCGAAGCTAAAAAGGTTGATGGTGAAACCTTGCTTATAACGTTTAATCCACACCCAAGAAATATTGTTGGTGATACTACTGGAGTTCAATTGCTTACTACTTTGCAAGAAAAGTTAATGCTATTAGAAAAAGCAGCTATAGATAATGTTTTGGTGATAGATTTTAACGATAGTTTTTCTACGCTCTCTGCTTCGGCTTTTATCGAAGATTTTTTGTACAAGTTTATTAGGCCACACACTATTATAATTGGTTATGATCATCGATTTGGCAAAGAAAGAAAAGGTAATTATAGTTTATTGGAAGCAATGGGGCATAAATTAAATTTTTGGGTAAAGCAAATTGAACCAGAACTATTGCAAGAAGCTACCATAAGCTCAACTAGAATAAGAAAAGCAATTTTGCAGCACGATGTAGCAACAGCTAAAGACCTGTTGGGATACAATTATATGTTTGAAGGAACAGTAATACAAGGTGATAAAATTGGCAGAACAATAGGTTATCCAACGGCTAATTTGCAAATGATTGAAACCGATAAATTAGTGCCAGGTGATGGTGTGTATGCTGTAAAAGTTGGTTTAAAGAGTAAATTAAATTTACTCGAAAGCCAATACAATGCAATGATGTACATTGGCAGCAGGCCAGTAGTTAATGGTAAAAGAAGGGTTATTGAAGTAAATATTTTTGATTTTGATGCCGATATTTACCATCAAACTTTGCAAGTAGAATTAATAGCTTATATAAGAGGAGATTTACCCTTAAACGGATTAGAAGCTTTAAAAAATCAATTGCACCAAGATAAACAAAACTGTAAGTTAATTCTTGGGTAACCATTTGAAATTAAAGTTTTCTTAAATTTTAATTTTGAAAAACAAAAAGTTTCTTTAGTTTCGAACACTAAAACCTAATTAAATGAAGAAAATCTACTTTGTATCTTTCCTTTTTCTTGCAGCTGTAACCTTACAGTCTGGCATTAACTTTAGTGGCCAACCCCCTACAGATTTAACTGGTGCAGTGGGTGATTATTGTACTAATTGCCACGGTGGAAATGCAAGAAATGCTGCTGGTGGTAGTGTAACATTAAATGGATTACCAGTAGGAGGATATGTTCCCAATCAAACATATCCATTATCATTAACCATAACTCATGCTAGTGCTAATAGAACTAGATGGGGATTTTCAATTGCAGCAGTAAATGCTGGTGGTGCTCCATTAGGTACTTTTAGTACCACAAACCCCAATGCAGCAATAAATGGTAGTGAATTATCTCATAACAGTGCTGTTTCAACTTCTGCACAATCAAGTTATACCTATAATAATTTAAGTTGGAGGGCTCCAGCAACTGCAAGTGGAACAGTGAATTTTTATTTTGTGGGTAACGCTGCAAATGGTAGTGGGTCTGGTGGCGATTTTATTTATAGTGGTACTTCAAACGTAGCACTTCCAATAAATTTAAAATCAATAAATGCTGCACAGCAAAATGGAGTTGTAACTATTAATTGGCAAACTATTAATGAATTAAATGCACAATATTTTGAAGTTGAAAGAAGCGATGATGGACAATTTTTTTATAGCTTAGAAAAAGTTGCTACCAAAGGAACTTCAAATAAAGGTGCTGACTATTCATTTAAAGACCTAAAAGCAACAAATGGCACAACTATTTTTTATCGTTTAAAAATGATTGATAATAATGGTAGTGCAAGATATTCTAGCACAGTAACTGTTAAACCTTTTGTATCGGGCTTTACCATTAAAAACGTTTACCCAACTATTATTAGAAGTGGGGAGGGTTTCAATGTTGAAGTTGAAAGTGAAAAAAATAGAACCCTTACACTTAGTTTATTGGATATTACAGGTAAAAAAATCCAATCACAAAACTTTAACGTATATAAAGGTAGTAATCAATTAAAGGTAAATAATACAAACTTGGCAAATACCAATGGAATTGTGTTGTTACAAATTGCAGGTGACAATTTCTTGCAAACTAAAACTTTAATTTGTAAATATTAGAATGAAGAAATTATTATTTTGGGGATTATTTGTTTTAGTAATAACAGTTTACTCCTGTACTAATAGAAAAGAAGTTGTTGAATATCCAACTGTAACACTTTGTGATACTACAAGTAGTAGATTTAGTGTTGAAGTTAAAGATGTTTTTGATAGAAATTGCAACAGATGCCATAGTGCATCTGTTGCAAATACTTTAGGTGGTGGTACAAATTTGCAAAACTATGCTATGGTAAGGGCATATGCAACCTCTGGAATCTTAATAGCTAATATCACTTTTGCTCCTAGTGGTAACCCAATGCCAAAAGGTGGTAGTAAAATACCAGACTGTGATATCAATAAAATAAGGGCTTGGATAAATAGAGGTTCACTAAATAATTAAAATATGAAAAGAATATGGCTTGCATTGATAGCGGTTGTTTTAACATCAGCATCTTTTGCACAAACTAAAGTTTATCAAACTAAAACTGGTAAAGTAAAATTCTATTCCAGTACAAAAGCAGAAGATATTGAAGCAGTAAATAACCAAACCGATGTAAAATTTGCCACAAATGGTCAACTTTTGTTTAACTTACTCGTTCGTGGGTTTGTTTTTCCAAATGCTTTAATGCAAGAACATTTTAATGAAAATTACTTAGAAAGTACAAAGTTTCCAAAAGCTAAGTTTATGGGAACAATTGATAATCTTGCTTTAATTAATTTTTCTAAAAATGGTAAGTATGCTATTACAACTTCTGGAACTTTAGAAATACATGGGGTTAAGCAAGAGTTAAAAGCAATTGCTGGAGTTGTAGAAGTAGTTGACGGTAAACTAAAACTTAGCAGTAAGTTTAAAATTAAAATAAAGGATTATGGAATCAAAGGAAATTATATAGGCGAAAAAATTGCAAATGAAATTGAATTAACTATTGATTGTATCCTTAATTAATTATAAATATATAGATGAAGAAAGTAATATTAAACCTTTTGCTTATAAGTTTTTTGGCAAATGGTTTTACACAAGAGGTTGATTTATTTAAAGCAGATTCTGCTAAAACCAACGAAGCCCCAACACCAGTTATTGCCACTTTTAAAAGTACGAGAATTGTACATGGCCACAGCATTGAAATGCAGGCTCCTGGTGTTTTAGATTTTAGAGTTCATCATCGTTTTGGTGAGTTAAGTCAAGGTTTATATGATTTTTTTGGATTAGATAATGCTTCTACTTTAATTGCTCTTGATTATGGATTGGCTAAAAATTTAAATATTGGTGTAAGTCGTAGTACATTCTTAAAACAAATGGAGGCATTTGCAAAATGGAGGATTTTGCAACAAAACACAACCAATTCAACTCCAATAACTGCAACCATTCTTGCTGGAGTAACCAACAGAACCTTGGATTTATTTGCTGCAAATGGTGCAAAACTTACCAGTAGTGATAAAACTCAATATTATACGCAATTAATGTTGGCAAAAAAGTTTAACGATAATTTTTCGTTACAAATTTCCCCCACGTTAGTGCATTATAATTTAGTAAAAAATACCACTGATGCAAACACTTTGTTTAGTATTGGTTTTGGAGCAAGACACAAGCTAAGTAAACGTATAAGTCTTAATGCAGAGTATTATTTACAAACCAATACATTGTCATCGCCAACACCAAATCAACCATACATAAATTCATTAGCTATTGGGGTTGATATTGAAACTGGAGGGCATGTTTTTCAATTACATTTAACAAATGCAAGAGGCATGACTGCACCAACGTACATTCATGAGAATAATTTTGCTTGGGATAAAGGACAAATTCATTTTGGCTTCAATATTTCAAGAGTTTTTGTGGTAAAAAAGCCAAAAGAATTTAGATAAGTTTATTCATAAATAGATATTTGATTCGAACCATCTTAAAATTTTATTTAAGGTGGTTCTTTTATTTTACATAGATTAATTAAGTTTGTACAATAATTTTTTTTAATGGTAATAGATTTTAGAAGTGATACAGTAACAAAACCAACTCCTGCAATGCTCAGTGCTATGATGAATGCAAAAGTGGGTGACGATGTTTTTGGAGAAGACCCAAGCATAAATGAATTGGAATCGCTAGCAGCCAATATGTTTGGTATGGAAGCAGCTTTATTTTGTCCAAGTGGCACAATGACCAACCAAATTGCCATTAAATGCCATACGCAACCAGGGGATGAAGTTATTTGCGAAAAATTAAGTCATATTTACCAATACGAGGGTGGGGGAATTGCTTTTAACAGTGGATGTAGCACACAAATTTTGTATGGTGATAGAGGAAGAATTACTGCTGCACAAGTAGAAAATGCTATAAATGCCGATGATGTTCATAAAGCTAGAACTAGTTTGGTTAGTGTAGAAAATACATGCAATAGAGGAGGAGGTAGTTGTTACGATTTCAAAGAGTTTGAAGCCATTAAACAAGTGTGCCAGGCTAATAATTTAAAATTTCATATTGATGGAGCTAGATTGTTTAACGCCATAGTTGCAAATAAAGAAAGTGCTGTAGATTATGGAAATATTTTTGATAGTATTTCGATATGTTTAAGCAAAGGACTAGGAACACCAGTAGGTAGTGTTGTTTTGGGGAATAAAGAATTTATTTATAAAGCAAGAAGAATAAGAAAAGTTTTTGGTGGTGGCATGAGGCAAGCTGGCTTTTTAGCTGCAGCTGGTGTTTTTGCTTTGCAAAACAATATCGAGCGTTTAGCTTTAGATCATTATCATGCCAAATTAATTGCTAATACTTTAGAAAATATTCATTATGTAGATGAAGTTTTGCCAGTAGAAACCAATATTATCATTTTTTCTTGTAAAGGAAAATATAATTCTAAGCAACTAGTTGACGCTTTAAAGCAACACCATATTTTGGCATATAATATTTCTCCAACACAAGTGAGATTGGTAGTGCATTTAGATATTAGTGAAAGTATGGTTTCAAAAACTATTGATGTATTTAATAAACTTTAAAGTAAAATTTTGTTTCAATTAAAAAATATTGGAGTTTTAATTAACAAAGTTTTTGGGCCAATCTTATTGGTTTTTTTAAGTTTTAATATCTATAATCAAATTAGTAATCAGCCAGAACTAAAACAAGCAATTACTAGTGTTTTAAGTTTCTCCATTTCAAAAATATTTGTACTTGTTATAGTTTTTTTTTTAATGTTACTATCATTTGTTATAGAAGCAGTAAAATGGAAAATTTTAGTAAATCCTTTCCAAAAAATTTCATTATTCACAGCTTGTAAAAATATTTTTACAGGACAGGCATTTGCATTTACGAGTATAAATGATATGGGTGATTTTGTAGGTAGAGTAATGCATTTTAAGGAAAATAAAGTGAAACTTGGGGCTTTAAGCGTATTGGCAACTTATAGTCAAATTTTAATCATTATTGGCTTTGGATTATTAGCTTGGATGTATAATTTTAACTTGTTATTTGTATCGTTAAAAATAGTCAAAGTAATTGCCAGTATTAGCTTTGTGGGTTGTTTTTTTGTTTTTTTGTTTTTTTTCATTTGCTACTATAATCTTAAAAAGGTAATGCCTTTGTTTCATAAAATAAAGTGGCTACAATGGTTGTTTAAAATTTTTGAAAAGGTGTATGAAGTTGAGAAAACTGTTTTAACAAAACTTTTACTTTATTCGTTTTTAAAATACGTTGTATATACAGTTCAATATTTATTGGTATTACAATTATTCGAAGTTGGAGATTCTTATATTGATTTAGCTTCAATGGTGGCATTATTGTTATTTGGGCTAACCATTATACCAAGTATAGCATTTGCTGAATTAGGAATAAGAGGAAAATTGGCATTGGTTTTGTTTGGTTTATTGAGTAGCAATCAATTATCAATTTTAATTGCAACAGTTGTAATTTGGCTTATAAATAGAGTAATGCCAGCAATTATTGGAACGTTTTTTGCATCTACAATTAAATTAAAAAATTAAAGAAAACATGAGAAAATTAGTAACTTTTTTATTATCTCTTTTATTAGTCATTAGAATTTCAGCAGGAGATGGATTTTGTAATATAAGAAACCTGGCTTTTCAAAGTGGAGAAAGGTTGGAGTATATTATTTTTTATAATGTTTTAGGAATATACGTGCATGCAGGAGATGCCAGTTTTAATGCTAATATTGAACGTATGGGCAACAAAACTGTTTATCATTTGGTAGGAAACGGAAGCAGCAATTCGAGTTATGATTGGATTTTTAAAGTAAGGGATAAATATGAATCTTATATTGATACTGCAACTTTACAACCATATAAGTTTATTAGAGATGTACAAGAGGGAAATTTTAAAATGTACGACAATGTTTCATTTAATCAGCAAACTAATACAGCAGTTTCTACGAAAGGCGTTACAAAAGTTCCCGAATGTATTCAAGATGTTTTAAGCACCATTTATTATGCACGAAATATAAATTTCAACAGTTATAATGTTGGTGATAAAATTCCTTTTAGCATGTATTTAGACAATGAGGTTTTTAATTTGTACGTAAAGTATTTGGGTAAAGAAAAAATTAAAACAAAATACGGAAAATTCAATGCCATAAAATTTAAACCACTGCTTATTAAAGGAACCATTTTTGAAGGTGGTGAAAAGATGACAGTTTGGGTAAGTGACGATAATAATCATATTCCATTGCGAATTGAAAGTCCAATTTCTGTGGGTTCTATAAAAGTAGATATGATGGGATACAGAAATTTAAGACACCCACTTACTAGTATGTTAAGTTTTAGATAGAGATTTTCATCTACGAGTAATTTCGTAAAAAATTTGTTAAAACATATTTAAGCTACTATAAATTGTAATTTTTGTTTTTTATTTGCATTAACAATCTCAAAAAAAACTTATAAAAAAATGAACGTAAAACAAGTTATCACAGTAGTTGCTATAAGTGCCACAACTGCTGTTGCAAGTGTTTGGGGCTATAATAAATTTACAAGAAATAGCTTTAATGGCACTCAAGATGTTTCAAAGCTTCCGGTAAACTATGCAGGTTTTTCAGGGTTTAACAATGCCCCTAGTAGTATAGATTTTACAGTTGCAGCAACAGCAGCAACTCCTGCTGTAGTGCATATTAAAGCAAAAACCAATGCTAAAAAAATGTCTAATAATTTGCCTAAACAACGAAATCCATTTGGGGATTTTTTTGGTGGTGGTGATATTTTTGAAGAATTTTTTGGCCCAAGAATGCAAATGATGCCAGAGCAAAAAGCAAGTGGCAGTGGGGTAATAATTAGTGAGGATGGTTATATTGTAACCAATAACCATGTAATACAAGGTGCAGATGAAATTTCTGTTACACTAACAAACAAAAAAAATTATAAAGCAACTGTTGTTGGAGCAGATGCTAATAGCGATTTAGCTGTTATAAAAGTAGAAGCAAGTGGATTGCCTTATTTAGTTTATGGTAATAGCGATGAATCTAAGTTAGGGCAATGGGTTTTGGCAATTGGTTATCCTTTAAATTTAGATGTTACTGTAACTGCAGGTATTGTAAGTGCAAAGGCAAGAAATATTGGAATAATTGGTAGCGATAGAAACGAACAAGTAAAAGCACCAATAGAATCATTTATACAAACCGATGCAGCCGTTAACCCAGGAAACAGTGGTGGAGCTTTAATCAATACAAATGGAGAATTTATAGGAGTAAACACTGCAATATCTTCTCAAAATGGAAGTTATATTGGCTACTCTTATGCCATACCAATTAATATTGTAAAAAAGGTGGTGAGTGATCTTATTAAATATGGTACAGTGCAAAGAGCATTTTTAGGCATAACGTATGCACCTGAAAACTTAACAGACGAACAAAAGAAAACTGAAGGTATTAAAGAAGGAGATGGTGTGTTTGTTTTAGAAGTGTCTGCAACTGGAGCAGCCGCTAATAGTGGCATAAAAAAAGGTGATTTTATAACAAAAATTAATGATGCTAAGGTAGAAACTGGTCCTGAAATGGTGGAGCAAATTGCACGTTTTAAACCAGGTGATAAAGTAAATATTACTTATACAAGAGATGGAAAAACAATGACAACTAGCGTTGTATTAAAAAATAAAGCTAACACAACAGCGGTAGTAAAGCAATCAAGTGTTTTGGAAAATATTGGTGCAGAGTTTGCAACAGTTGATAAAAAAGTTGCTCAAGCCAATGAAATTGCTGGTGGTGTAGTTGTGAAAAAAATTACTGGAGGTTCAATGGGCAAAAGCAGAATAGAAGCTGGTTTTGTAATAATATCTGTAAATGGAACAGAGGTAAAAACTGTTGAAGATTTTAACGCAGCCATAAAAGCTTCAAAAGGAACTGTATATTTAGAAGGAATCTATCCAGGATATGGAGAAACTTATAGATATCCTTTAACATTAGAAACTGAGTAATAGTAACACCTAATCTATAAAAGCCTCATCAATTTTTTGGTGAGGTTTTTTTATTTCTTCAATTAATTGTTTGGTAGTTTTAAATTGGCTAAATAAGATTTCTCTAAATTTGATTTTGTTTAATAAATAAAAAAGTTATGTGTAAGATGAATTAAACTATTTGTTATTGTAAATGTCTTGTTAAAAATCAAAATAAATCTTATGGTAAAGTTTATTTCTTTCATAGTTCTATTATCTGTATTAATAGGCTGCAATAAAGCAACAAATACAACAAACATACCTTTAGAAACAGATGATACATTAAAAAATACTGGCGGGATAAACGATCCAATCGCAGAAATTAATAGTACTCCTGAAATTGTGTTAGCTTATCGTGATCCATTTCCTGCATCATTGCTATTAGATATGCCACCTGCAAAAAATCAAGGTAGTCAAGGCAGTTGTGGTGCCTGGGCTACTGTATATTATTTACATAGTTATTTAAAACACATTGCCGAGGCAACTACTTATAGCAATAATACACTTAGTTCTCCATCATACACTTTTAATCAATTGAAACAAGGAAATTGTGGTGGAGGATCTGGTGCAATTGTACATTTGGCTTATTTAAAAAATCAAGGTGCTTGTAGTTTAGCAGATATGCCATATACAGCACCAAGTTGCAGCCAGCAACCTAATGCAAGTCAAAGAGCAAGTGCAGCCAATAATAAAATATCTCAGTATTTTAAAATTAATAGACACAATGAAAACTTAGTTAAAACTTTATTAAACCTACAAATGCCAATTGTAAATGCCATAGCTTCCGATAATGCTTTGCATAATTTGCCAACTAATAATGTTTGGATTCCTAATGGAGTAAGTGCAAATGGGCACATGGTAACCATGTGTGGCTATACAACTCAAGGTTATACATTTATAAATTCTTGGGGTAGAAACTGGGGAAATGAAGGAAGGTTTCATATTCCTTACAATGATTTTTCTTTGTTTCCTAAAGATGGTGGTTTTGTAGCATTTTGGGCAAGTAATCCAGCATTCGACGATTTAAATAGAAGTAAAGTTTCGGAATATTTGTTAAATGGAAATGCCAATAACACAGGTGGTGGCACAAATGCATTAACCAATAATTTAACAGCCACAACAAATCGTAAAATGCAAGCAAATAGTGCAGTCCTTTTAAATGGAAGTAACAGTGTAATTTGTGCAAATGAAAATTTAAATACCAATGGGTTTAGTGTAAGTATGTGGTTTAATAAATCAAATAGCTTAAATCCAAAACAAACTATTTTATCGCAAGTAGATAAACAATTGGATGCCAATAATAACATTGATGTATTTATTGAGAATGATACTTTAGTTATTGATTTACCAATTGGTACTTCTCGCTTTAGATTAGACGCCGATAGTACACTACAAAATAATACTTGGTACCATTTAGTATATACTTACGACACTAAATTTTTAAAATTTTACCTCAATGGAAAAGTAATAAAATTTGCAGTATATATGAATTATTTTAAAAATACAAATACCAATATGAACTTTGGATGTACATTAAGAAATGCATTAGGAGTAAATGATAATTTTTTTGTAGGTAAGTTTGATGATATAAGAATTTATAGTCGTGCTATTAAAGAAACTGAAGTAGATAAATTGTTTTTAGAGTAGTTGTAAAAAATGTTTTCAACGTTTTTATGATTAAACAAAACTTTTGCAGCCAAAATTTAACATTCAATCCTATATTTTTATGTTTATATTCAAACAAAATAATTATTTTTGTTCCCTCAATTAAAACAAAAATGTTTAATAGCATTACATACTTAAAAAAACAACTAAATCATTTTGTGCAAGTGGTTTTTGTTTTTAATGTGCCTGCTCTAATTTTTGTTTCTAACCAAAATAATAGATTTACACTGAGGCGTTAATAGTTAACATTAACATCATTTCTTTTTTGCTTTTTTAAAAAGCATTTTCAATCTTAGTTTTCACATTTTTATTTGTGCATTTAATGCAACAACAATTTAATATTCGTATTGCTAATAAGCAAGACAAAAATTTTTCTACATTCATAGTTCAAGAAATGGAAACCTCTGCAAAAGCTAGAGGCACAGGTATTGCACGCAGAAGTACAGCTTATATTGAAGAAAAAATTGAGGAAGGTAAAGCTGTAATTGCATTTACTAAGGAAGGTGTGTGGGCTGGTTTTTGCTACATAGAAACTTGGAGCAATTGTAACTATGTTGCTAATAGTGGTTTAATTGTGGCATCTAATTTTAGGAAAAGTGGATTAGCAACCTTAATTAAAAAAAAGATTTTCGAACTCAGCAAAGTTAATTATCCAGATGCCAAAATTTTTGGATTAACTACAGGGCTTGCTGTAATGAAAATTAATAGCGACCTTGGATATGAGCCAGTTACATATAGCGAACTTACTCAAGATGAAGCATTTTGGGCAGGTTGTAAAAGTTGCGTAAACTATGACATTCTAATGGCTAAAGAACGCAAAAATTGTTTATGCACAGCCATGTTATACGACCCAAAAGATCATTACAAGCCTGAAGAAACAAAGGAGCAGTTTGCAAAAAAAAGAAATATACATGAACGCTTATTAAGGCTTAAGCAAAGTAAATTTTTAAAACCATTTCTAAAAAAAGATGGTGGTGCAACCAATAATAAATCATTATTATATCATTTTTTTAAAAATATAAATCTTTAAATATCAATGAAAAAGAAATTAGTTTTAGCATTTAGTGGAGGATTAGATACTACTTATTGTGCTATTTACTTAAATAAAATATTAAATTACGAAGTACATGCAATTACTGTAAATACTGGTGGTTTTAGCACTCAAGAAGAAAAGGTAATTGAGGAGCATGCATATAAATTGGGGGTTACTAGTTATACTTGTATTGATGTTACTGCGGATTACTATAATAGTTGTTTAAAGTATTTAGTATTTGGTAATATACTAAAAAATGCTACTTATCCATTAAGTGTAAGTGCAGAGCGAATGATACAAGCAATAACAGTTGCAAATTATGTAAAACAAATTGGTGCAGATGCTGTAGCACATGGAAGTAC
>JBMLOQ010000094.1:0-12004 GCA_049242885.1 Chitinophagaceae bacterium | reverse complement strand
CTGTAGAAGCTATTCAATATTTACAAGCATTAGCACAACCTTATGGAATTGGAAGAGATATTCATGTTGGCGATACAATTATTGGTATTAAAGGAAGAGTTGGCTTTGAAGCAGCAGCTCCATTAATTATTATAAAAGCTCATCATTTGTTGGAAAAACATACACTTACTAAAAATCAATTGTTTTGGAAAGATCAATTGAGTAACTGGTATGGAAATTGGTTGCACGAAGGTCAGTTATTAGATCCAACAATGAGAAATATTGAAAGTTTTTTAACTGATACTCAAAAAACAGTTACTGGTAAAGTATTCATTACTTTATTGCCTTATAGATTTATTTTAAATGGAATTGAAAGCTCAAACGATTTAATGAATAATAAATTTGGCAGTTATGGTGAAATGAATAATAGCTGGACTGGAGACGATGTTAAAGGTTTTGCCAAAATTTTTGGAAACCAAAATACTATTTATCATTTAATAAATAATCAATCAAATGATGATTAATGCAGGAATCATTGGTGGGGCTGGTTACACTGCTGGTGAGCTGATAAGATTACTTATCCACCATCCGAATGTACATATCAAATTTGTGCATAGTAAAAGCAATGCAAAACAACCAATAACTTCCATCCATAGTGATTTAATTGGTGATACTGATTTGATTTTTACTAGTGAAATTTCAAATGAAATTGATGTTATGTTTTTGTGTGTTGGGCATGGTGAAGCAATCAAGTTTTTAACGGAAAATAGAATTGATGATACAGTTAAAATAATTGATTTATCACAAGATTTTAGATTATTGCAAAGAAATGTTTTAGAAAACAGAAACTTTGTGTATGGATTGCCTGAGTTGAATAAAGAGGTAATTAAAAATGCTGAAAGTATTGCTAATCCTGGATGTTTTGCTACATGCATACAATTAGGATTGTTACCTTTAGCTAAAGAAAAACTTTTAAACAATATTCATACAACAGGAATCACAGGAAGCACAGGTGCTGGACAAGCTTTGCAAGCAACATCACACTTTAGTTGGCGTAGTAATAATATACAAGCATACAAAACTTTACAACATCAACACGAAAACGAAATTTTGCAAAGCTTAACTCAACTGCAACACACCAAGCCTTGCTTGTATTTTGTACCTTGGAGAGGCGATTTTACAAGAGGAATTTTTGTTACAAGTTATGTAGAATCGCAATTGAGCATTGAAGAAGCAATTGAATTGTACAAAAATTATTATAGTAATCATCCTTTTGTAATTATTCAAAACCAAATGATAGATTTAAAGCAAGTAGTAAATACAAACAAGTGTGTAATTTATGTAGAGAAAGTAAATAATCAACTTGTCATTCATAGTGCTATTGATAATTTGCTAAAAGGTGCAAGTGGTCAAGCTTTACAAAATATGAATATTATGTTTGGCTTGCATGAAACTTCAGGATTGAAATTAAAAGCTTCTAAATTTTAACAATGAATTTATTTAACGTTTATCCCATAAACAATATTAACATTACTAAGGCTCAGGGTAGTTTTGTTTGGGATGATAAGGGGCAACAATATTTGGATATGTATGGTGGTCATGCAGTAATTAGCATTGGTCATACACATCCACATTATGTGCAAAGATTACAACAGCAATTATCTCAAATTGGGTTTTACAGCAATTCTATTCAAATACCCATTCAACAAGAATTAGCAGAAAAATTAGGTAAAGTTTCTGGCAAATTAAGCTACCAACTTTTTTTGGTAAACAGTGGGGCAGAGGCAAATGAAAATGCTTTGAAGCTAGCTTCATTTTATAACAATCGTAAAAAAGTAATTGCTTTTACAAAGGCATTTCATGGGCGTACGTCACTAGCTGTTGCTGCAACAGATAATAAAAATATTATTGCACCTGTAAACGAAACAGATAATGTGGTTTTTCTTCCTTTTAACGATGTTGATGCTTTAACAAATTATTTTAAAGACTTTGGCAACACAGTAAGCTCAGTAATAATTGAAGGTATTCAAGGCGTTGGTGGCATTAGAGAAGCTTCGAAAGATTTTTTGCAAACTATTAGAAACCTATGTACACAATACAATGCATTGTTTATAGCAGATAGTGTACAGTGTGGTTATGGAAGAACTGGTCATTTTTTTGCACATGATTATGCAAACATTGAAGCAGATGTTTACACTGTTGCAAAAGGTATGGGAAATGGATTTCCTATTGGTGCTTTGCTTATTGCACCTCATATACAGGCCAAACATTTTATGTTGGGTACTACTTTTGGTGGAAATCATTTAGCATGTGCAGCAGCTTTGAGTGTATTGGAAGTTATTGATGAATATAATTTGATGAATAATGCAAAAGAACTTGGCAATTACTTAGTTAATGAACTAAAAAAGTTTCAGAATATAAAAGAATTAAGAGGTAGGGGGTTAATGATTGGAATTGAACTTTCAGATGAATTTGCACATGTAAAAAGTGATTTGTTGTACAAGCATCATATTTTTACTGGTGAAGCAAAGCCAAACGTTATAAGACTTTTGCCTAGTTTAAATATTTCGATAAACGAGGTTGATATGTTTTTGGATGCTTTTAAAAAATTAGTTGGTTAATCAATTATTTCTAATTCTAACATAGATTATGAAGAATTTTATTTCAGTAAATGATGTTGATAATATTGATGAGTTAGTAAGTAATGCATTAGCGTACAAAGCAAATCCATTGTTACATAAACAAATGGGTAGTAATAAACGTTTGGGGCTGTTGTTTTTAAACCCAAGTTTACGAACAAGGCTAAGCACACAAATAGCTGCTGAAAATCTTGGTTTGAGTGTTATTGTGTTAAACGTTGATAAAGATGGTTGGAAAATGGAGTTTGACGATGAAGCCATCATGAATGGCACTTCTGTTGAACACATTAAAGATGCAGCACCCATTTTAGGTAATTATTTTGATGTTTTGGGGGTACGAAGTTTTCCATCTTTAGTGAATAAAGAAGAAGATTATAAAGAGCAAATTATTCAGCAGTTTATTAAGTATGCCAATATTCCAATCATTAGTTTGGAGTCTGCTACTTTGCATCCTTTGCAAAGCTTTACAGATGTTATAACCATCGAAGAATCAATTAAAGCATCAAGTATAATAAAGCCAAAAGTGGTACTTACTTGGGCACCTCATATTAAACCTTTGCCACAATGTGTAAGTAATAGTTTTGCACAATGGATTAGCAAATGGAAAAAAGCTGATTTTGTAATTGCACATCCACCAGATTATGATTTAGATTTAAAATATACTGCTGGTGCAATCATTACAAACAACCAACAAGAAGCTTTAAAAAATGCCGATTTTGTGTATGTTAAAAACTGGAGTAGCTATAAACATTATGGCAAAATATTGTGTGATGATGCTGGTTGGATGCTTACAGAAAAATCGTTACAAATTACTAATAATGCAAAAATTATGCACTGTTTACCAGTAAGAAGGAATGTAGAGTTGAGTGGTACAGTGTTAGATGGTGTTAACAGTTTAACAACCAACCAAGCTAGTAATAGGGTTTGGGCAGCACAGGCAGTGATAAGTAAAATTTTGCAAAACAATTAAATTATGCAAGAATTATTAGTTATAAAGATTGGAGGTAATATTATTGATGACGAATTATTGCTTAATAATTTTTTAAAAAATCTTAGTAAGATTAATAAGTCAATAATTTTAATTCATGGTGGGGGAAAGCTTGCAACAAATTTGGCTAAAGATTTAAACATTCCTCAACAGATAATTGATGGAAGAAGAATTACTGATGCTGATACTTTGAAAGTTGTAACTATGGTTTATGCAGGGTACATTAATAAAACAATTGTAACAAAGCTTCAAGCCAATAAAGTTAATGCTTTTGGACTTTGTGGAGCAGATGGTAATTTAATCTATGCAACTAAACGAAATCATCCAACTGTTGATTATGGTTATGTGGGTGATATACAAATTGTTAACATTGATGTAATTGTAATGCTTTTAAAACATAATTACTTGCCAGTAATAGCTCCAATTTCACATAATCATGAAGCTCAATTATTAAATACAAATGCCGATACTATTGCAAACGAAATAGCAACAAGTTTATCAAAGCATTATAAAGTTTCCTTATTGTATTGTTTTGATAAAGTTGGTGTATTGCAAAATATTGAAGATGAGAATTCTGTGATAAGCATTATTAATGCTGAAAATATCGACGAACTAAAGAAGCAAAAAATAATTCATAGTGGAATGTTGCCCAAAATTGATAATGCTTTTCAAGCCATTAATAAAGGAGTATTCAAAGTAGTTTTAGGACATGCAAACGATATTCAACAATTGGTTGATGGTACAAAAGGAACAACAATTTTTACTTAACAAATGAGTAAACATTTAAACATACCCCATTTGCAACAAAACGCTATTGAATTGCTTAAAAAATTGATAGCAATTCCATCATTAAGCAAACAAGAAGATAAAACTGCAAAGGTGATATTTGAATTTCTTTTTAATTCAGATGTCAATGCAAATCAACTGCTTAATAATGTATGGGCTAAGAATAAATTTTTCGACCCCAGTAAAAAAACTATTCTTTTAAATAGTCATCACGATACAGTTGCTCCAAATAAAAATTACACTTTAAATCCCTTTGAAGCAATTATTGAAAATGCAAAGCTATTTGGTTTAGGAAGTAATGATGCTGGTGGTTGCTTAGTAGCTTTATTAGCAGCTTTTTTGTTTTTTTATGAAAAAGAAAATCTGAAATACAATTTAATTTTTGCAGCAAGTGCAGAAGAAGAAATTAGTGGTAAAAATGGTATAGAATTATTGCTTCCAGAATTAGGCGAAATTGATTTTGGTATAGTTGGAGAGCCAACAAAAATGCAAATGGCCATTGCCGAAAAAGGATTACTAGTTTTAGATTGCAGTGTTAAAGGTAAAGCTGGTCATGCTGCTAGACAAGAAGGAGAAAATGCCATTTACAAAACGTTAGATATCATAAATTGGTTTAAACATTTCGAATTCGAAAAAGTATCCCCATTGCTTGGGAAAGTATTAATGAATGTAACTATGATTAATGCAGGCATTGCTCATAATATGATTCCTGAAATGTGCAATTTTACAGTAGATATAAGACTTAATGAATTATATACTCATCAAGAAGTAATAGAAATTATTGCACAACAAATTAATTGTGAAATTGTACCAAGAAGTACTAGAATAAAGTCATCTTTTATTAGTAGTAAACATCCAATTGTACAAAGTGGAATTAAGTTAAACTTAAATAGTTTTGGAAGCCCTACTACAAGTGATAAAGCATTAATGAATTTCCCAACACTAAAAATAGGACCAGGTGATAGTGCAAGAAGTCACACTGCTGATGAATACATTTATTTAAGTGAAATAGAATCTGGGATTGAATTATATATTAAATTATTAGAAAATATTTTGTAATGAAACTTTGGCAAAAAGAGAATATCACCACATCTACACTAGTTGAAACATTTACAGTTGGAAATGATTTATTATTTGATATTCAACTTGCTAAATATGATGTAATGGGGAGTATTGCACATGCAAAAATGTTGCAAAGTATAAATGTATTAACTACATCTGAGCTTGAAGAATTGCTAGTTGCTTTTGATAAAATAAATGATTCCATTAATGCTAGTTCTTTTAAATTGGAAAATGGCGTTGAAGATGTTCATAGTCAAATTGAATTTATGCTAACTTCCATGGTTGGTGATGCTGGCAAAAAAATTCATACTGCTAGAAGCAGAAATGATCAGGTGGCTACAGCTATAAAATTGTTTTGTAAATATGAAATTAAGTCTCTACTATCACAAGTAAATCATTTGTTTGAAGTACTTATAGCATTAAGCAATCAAAATAAAAGTGTTTTAATGCCTGGATATACCCATACTCAAATAGCTATGCCAAGTAGCTTTGGATTATGGTTTGCATCTTTTGCAGAAAGTTTAGTTGATGATTTGCAAGTGTTATTGGCTGCGTATAAAATTGCTAATAAAAATCCTTTGGGTAGTGGTGCTGGTTATGGCAGCAGTTTTAATATTAATAGAAGTTTAACCACTGCTTTAATGGAATTTGAGTGTTTGAATTATAATAGCATTTATGCTCAAGCAACAAGAGGGAAAACTGAAAAAACTTTTGCCATTGCATTAGCCACAATTGCATCTACATTAAACAAATTAAGTAGTGATGTTTGCTTATTTGTAAATCAAAATTATAATTTCATTAGTTTTCCAAATACCATAACTACTGGCAGTAGCATAATGCCACATAAAAAAAATCCCGACGTATTTGAACTTATTCGTAGCAAAACAAATATCATCCAAGCTTTGCCCAATACATTAACTTTAATGTTAAGCAATCTTACAACTGGTTATCATAGAGATGTTCAACTTACAAAAGAAGTGCTCTTTCCTCAAATACAAGAATTACATAATTGTGTACAAATTTTGATTGAAGTATTGCCACAAGCATTGGTTAATGAAAATATTCTTCAAGATAAAAAATATCAATATATTTTTAGTGTAGAAGCTGTTAACAATTTAGTAAATCAAGGTATTCCTTTTAGAGATGCCTACAAAGAAATTGGCGAACAAATTGAAACGGGTGTTTTTAATTTTGATTATAAAAATAATTTGCATCACACACACGAGGGAAGTATAGGTAATTTATGTAACGAAGAAATTGTAAAAATGAAAAATGATATTTTAAATCAATTTGTATAGCCTTAAATTATGTTTTAAGAAAATTAATTTACAATTATATATAAATTGTATACAGCAATTTTCATGGTTTAATTATTCAGCTACATTTGCAAAATGAACAACGAATTACTTTACCAAAAAGCCTTAAACTCTGAGTTTTTAAGCATTGAAGAGGGAATGTTTTTATTTGAGCATAGTCCACTTACAGAATTAATGTATGTAGCAGACGAGCTAAGAAAAAAGCAAGTGCCACATGGTAAAGTTACTTGGCAAATTGATAGAAATGTTAACACTACAAACGTTTGTATTGCCAATTGTAAATTTTGTAATTTTTTTAGAATACCTGGGCATGCAGAAGCTTATATCACAGATATGCCCACTTACAGAAAAAAAATTGAAGAAACCTTACGTTGGGGTGGCGACCAATTGTTACTACAAGGAGGGCATCATCCAGAGCTTGGATTGCAATTTTATGTTGATACTTTTAAAGCAATTAAACAAGAATATCCAACCATAAAACTACATGCTCTTGGGCCACCAGAAATTGCACATATTACAAAACTAGAAAAAAGTACACATCACGAAGTATTAAAAACTTTGCAAGAAGCAGGGTTAGATAGTTTGCCTGGAGCAGGTGCTGAAATATTAGTTGATAGAGTGAGGCGTTTAATAAGTAAAGGGAAATGTGGAGCTGATGAATGGCTAGAAATTATGCACCAATGCCATAAACTAAACATAACAACAAGTGCTACCATGATGTTTGGTCATGTAGAAACATTAGAAGAAAGATTTATCCATCTTACCCGAATTAGAGAAGTTCAAGCCAAAAAACCAGAAGATGCAAAAGGATTTTTAGCTTTTATTCCATGGACTTTTCAAGATGTTGATACTTTGCTTACCCGCATTCGAGGTGTACAAAATTTAACCACTCCTGATGAATACATGAGGATGATTGCTATTAGTAGAATTATGTTGCCAAACATTTTAAACATTCAAGCTAGCTGGCTTACTGTTGGCAAGCAAACTGCTCAACTTTGTTTGCATGGTGGTGCTAATGATTTTGGAAGTATCATGCTCGAAGAAAATGTTGTTAGTGCAGCAGGTGCTCCACATAGGTTCACATATAAATCTATTCAAGAAGCCATAAAAGAAGCTGGTTTTGAACCACAATTAAGAACTCAACAATATGAATGGAGAAATTTGCCAGAAACTATTGAAGAGCAAGTAATTGACTATTAAGCATTAATTTTAAGCTTGCTTTTTTGTAATTTTATCTTCTTTTTAAAAACTTGAAAAGATGGTTTAGGCGTATTTCTAAACCAATTAACTAATTGTACATTTTATTTTTCTTTTTTTTATAAAAGCAATCTTCAAATCCAAATTTGTAGAGAATTTTAATTGTACTAATAAACTAATGGTTGTTAGTGTTTATAAGGGTTTGCAAAAAATAATTCAATCAATTTATTAGTTTGCAACTATCAATTATATATACATTTGTACTTTATTACTTTCTCAAAAAAAATATACTGTGGGAAAACATATCAATAAAGTATCTGCAGCTGGATTAATCATTGCATTAGGA
Source organism: Chitinophagaceae bacterium (assembly GCA_049242885.1). Lineage (GTDB taxonomy): Bacteria > Bacteroidota > Bacteroidia > Chitinophagales > Chitinophagaceae > CAIVPM01. The sequence goes on along the minus strand of JBMLOQ010000094.1, from coordinate 3,691 downwards.
ATTATTTATGGAGATATTGGAACCTCACCTCTTTATGTTTTTAATGCTATCATTAAAGACAAATTGATTACTGAAGATCTAATTTTAGGAGGTTTAAGTTGTGTAATTTGGACGTTGACTCTTCAAACAACCGTTAAGTATGTAATTCTTACTTTACAAGCTGATAACAAAGGTGAAGGTGGAATTTTTAGCTTATATGCTTTAGTAAGAAGAAGACGTAAGTGGTTAGTAATTCCAGCAATGCTAGGTGGTGCAGCTTTATTGGCTGATGGCATGATAACCCCACCAATTTCTATTACTTCTGCTGTTGAAGGTTTAAAGCAAATACCTTCTTTTAGTATTCCAGAAGGTAGCAACACAATTATTTATATTGTAATTGGTATTATTACTTTACTTTTCTTAATGCAGCAATTTGGAACTGCAAGTATTGGAAAATTGTTTGGGCCTTTAATGACTGTTTGGTTTGTAATGTTAGCAGTGTTAGGTTTTTTACATATTGGAGAATATGTATCAATATTTAAAGCATTTAGCCCTCATTATGCAATTCAATTGCTTACAGTTTACCCTAAAGGATTTTGGATTTTAGGAGCAGTTTTTTTATGTACTACTGGGGCAGAAGCTTTGTATAGTGATTTAGGACATTGTGGTAAACAAAATATTAGAGTAAGTTGGATTTTTGTAAAAGCTTGTTTAATTATTACTTACTTAGGGCAAGGTGCTTGGCTGTTGCATAATCATGGAAATGAAATAATTACAAGTGCAATGGTAGACAAAGGATTTAATCCTTTTTATGGCGTTATGCCCGAGGCCTTTAAAATTATTGGAGTTATCATAGCAACAACTGCAGCCATTATTGCAAGCCAAGCTTTAATAACAGGTTCTTTTACATTAATTAGCGAGGCTATTCGTCTTAATCTTTGGCCAAAACTAAAAGTTACTTACCCAAGCGAAGAAAAAGGCCAAGTTTACATTCGTGGTATAAATTGGTTATTGTTTGTTGGTTGTGTAGGCATTGTTTTATACTTCAAAAAGAGTAGTAATATGGAAGCTGCTTATGGCTTAGCAATTACTTTGTGTATGATAAGTACCAGTATTTTATTTGCCAATTTTTTAGTAAGTCATCGCACTAAATCTTTTTGGATTTATCTGTATTTAACAGTTTACATTTCTATAGAAATTGGATTTTTAATTGCCAATTTAGAGAAGTTTCCTCATGGTGGTTATGTAACTTTAATTGTTGGTGGGTTGTTATTTGTGGTAATGTATGTGTGGTATAGAAGTAGAAAAATTAAGAATAGATACGTAGAATTTGTAAGGCTAAACACATATATACCATTGTTAAAAGAACTAAGTGAAGATGTGAGCATAGCAAAATTTGGAACACATTTAGTTTATTTAACCAGTGCAAACAATAGTAAAGAAATAGAGCATAAAATTATTTACTCCATTTTAAATAAAAAACCAAAGCGTGCCGACATTTACTGGTTTGTGCACGTTGATGTTTTAGATGACCCCTATACATGTGAATACGTTGTAGATCATATAATGGATAATGATATTATAAGAGTTGAATTTAGATTAGGTTTTAGGGTAGAGCAAAAAATAAACCTAATGTTTAAAAAAGTAGTGCAAGATTTAGTAGCTAAGAAAGAAGTAAATATTACCAGTAGATATGAAAGTTTAGAGAAAAATAATATTACTGGTGATTTTCAATTTGTGGTATTAGAAAAGTTTTTAAGTCAAGATAATGAATTGCCTTTTTTTGAACGTGTAATTATGAAGCTTTATTTTTGGCTTAAAGAGATGGGATTAAGTGAAGAACGTGGATTTGGCTTAGATGCTAGTAATGTAACTGTAGAAAAATTTCCATTAATTGTGGCACCTGCAAGTTGTGGAAATTTAAAAAGGGTTAGATAGTTTTTTGAAGTTTTAATGTTCTAATTGGTTTTAACTAAACCTAGATTTTTAATTGGAAGTCAATTTTTAGTCATATTAAAACCAACAGTTTTATTTATACTTTTTTGATTTTCATATAAAAAAGAAAATCAATAATTTAAAAAAAATCAATTTCACAATATTAGTAGTATAGTAAAATATTAAAAATAATGAAGGTAATGAAATTTGGGGGCACCAGTGTTGGTAGTCCACAACGTATGCACCAAGTAGCACAGTTAATTACAGCTAGTAACGAGCCTACAATTGTAGTATTAAGTGCTTTGAGTGGAACAACTAATGCTTTAGTAGAAATTAGTAATTGTTTACTGCTAGGAGATAAAAACACGGCTAAGAACAATATTGCAAAATTAGAGCAGCATTATCTAAATTTTGTTAATGAACTATTGTTGGTTGAAGATACAAAGTCAAAAGGAATTGAGATTGTTAAAGAGCATTTTGAGTTTTTAAATATCATTTTAAGAATTAGTTATAGCGAGGCCTTAAATAAAGATATTTTGGCACAAGGCGAACTGTTAAGTACTAAATTGTTTGCTACATACTTGCAAGAACAAGGAGTTGGTCATTATTTGTTATCGGCTTTAGATTTTATGACTATTGATAACAATGAAGAGCCTCAATTGGGTAGTATTGCTATAAAACTATCTCAAATATTGCAACAACATGCTCAAACAAAGTTGTTTATCACACAAGGTTATATCTGTAAAAATGCAAGGGGAGAAATAGATAATTTAAAACGTGGAGGAAGTGATTACACTGCTAGTTTAATTGCAGCTGCTATTAAAGCAAGTGTTTGTGAAATTTGGACAGATATTGATGGCATGCACAACAACGACCCACGTATTGTAGATAAAACTGTAGCCATTGAAAAACTAAGTTTTGATGAAGCTGCTGAGTTAGCATATTTTGGAGCTAAAATTTTGCACCCCACTTGTATTTGGCCTACACAACAAAAAAATGTACCAGTAAAGTTGCTAAATACAATGCAACCAACCGCCAAAGGAACAGTTATAATGGAAGATGCAGGAACTGTTGGAGTTAAAGCAGTTGCTGCAAAAGATGGAATAATTGCTATAAAAATAAAAAGCAGTAGAATGCTTTTGGCTCATGGTTTTTTACGAAAAGTATTTGAAATATTTGAGAAGTATAAAACTAGTATTGATATGATTACTACTAGTGAAGTTGCTGTAAGTGTAACAATAGATAACGACGAGCATTTAAACGAAATTGTTCAAGAACTTACACCTTTTGGAACAATTGAGGTGGAAAAAAAGCAAACTATTATTTCAATTGTTGGAAACGAGATTGCAAAAACAGAAAATGTTTTACAAAAGCTTTTTGCATCAATTAGCCATATTCCTGTAACTATGGTTAGTTATGGAGGTAGCACACATAATATTTCTTTGCTTGTACATCAAAGTGATAAAGTAAATACTTTAAAAGCCTTAAATAGTGGTCTTTTTGGGTTATAATAATTAACTAATTTTTTTCAACAATTCCTCACTTCGTTCTGGAGAAATTCCAGCTGTAATGTTATTGATGAGTTGTAAATAGCCGCCATCACTTTTTACATATTGTTTTATATAGTTTGTGTTTACGATGTATGATTTGTGTGTTCTAAAAAACACAGGAATGTTTTGTAATAAATCTTCAAAATGTTTAAGATTTCGACTAGCTAAAAGTTTTGTGCCATCCTTAAAGTATAAATCGCTATACGCTGCTTCTCCTTTAATCATTA
>JBMLOQ010000093.1:0-8585 GCA_049242885.1 Chitinophagaceae bacterium | reverse complement strand
TAAAAAACTGTGTTGTATAACTGCATAATACAAAGGCAAACCTACACTAATATTCAAAGGAAAAGTTACACCCAATGCCATTGGTATATACAATCCAGGATCAGCTTTTGGAGCTACTAATCTCATAGCAGCAGGCACAGCGATATATGATGCACTAGCAGCTAAAATGGCAAAAATTAATCTATTACCTGCCTCTTGTGTAATGTAACCACTTAAAAGAGCAACTATACAGCCATTTACAAGTGGAGCAAACAATGCAAACAAACTTACAAACCATCCATATTTTTTAAATGCAGCAAACCTGTTGGCAGTTACCATCCCCATTTCTAACAAAAAAATGGCCAAAAACCCTTTAAAAATATCTGTAGTAAATGGTTTTATTCCTTCGGCTTGTTTCTCATCTGCTATTATGCCAATTACTAAACTACCCAAAATCATTAACACACTACCATTAGTAAAACTGTGCTTTACGGTAGACAAAATGCTTGTTGGCTTTAAACTATTGCTTTTATCATACTTACGCATTAGCACTACGCCAACCACAATTGCAGGTGCTTCCATAAGTGCCATTACAGCAACCATATGACCTCCAAAATGTTGTTGCTGTGCTTCTAAAAAACTACCAGCAGCTACAAAAGTTACTGCACTTACACTACCATAAGCAGCAGCTACAGCACCAGCATCGCTTACTTGTAATTTTTGTTTTAAGATGAAGAAAGAATATAATGGAATTAATGCAGAAATAAATAATCCAAATAAAAGAGATAAAGCTATTTCTGTGGTAAAAGCACTGTGACTAAGCTCTACCCCACCTTTAAAACCAATAGAAAATAGTAAATAAAGAGAAATAAACTTACTTGTATTGCTAGGAATTTCTAAATCACTTTTTACCAATGTAGCAATGATACCTAATATAAAAAACAACAATGTTGGGTTAGTAACATTTTGTAATAGCATTTGTGTATCCATAAAGCAAAGCTAAAGCTTTTAAAGTAATGCCTTACTTTGATTGTATATTAACCACCAATAACCATGTAGGATTAATTGTTTTTTGCAATATTAGTTGTGTAAGTTTTTGTAAATCGCTTTGCATCAATTTTCCATTTTCATCCCAAATTTCTGGAGTACATAAACATCCTAAACTTGGAGTACATGGATAATAATTTTTACCTTTATAGTAATCAGGATTTATGGTTGTGCCATGAGCAATAATTTCGCTACGCCCTAACTTTCCTGCTATAAATGCTTCTTGCAAACCTTTGTATTTAAAAAGGTTTCCAAGCAAGGTATTGTATTTTGCTTGATAATTGGTGTCTGTTCCAAAATAAATGGTTTTGTCTTCTTCTTCAAAGGGCAATCTTATTTGAATGTTGGTGGTTGGTCCTATAAAATCATTATCACTTGTATCAACTCCTACAAGTTTATACAAACCTTGTGGCGTGTTGCCATTGGTTAAATAATAAGGCAGGTTACTTATAGACCTTGCTAATTGCTTAAACCGAATTGGTTGTTTGTTATTATTGCTTAGCCAAGTTCCATTGGCCTTTCTTATCATAGCAAAGCCTGGCTTATTTCTATTGGTGTACTGAAAACTGATAATGATATCTTCCATAGGAAAAATATTACTATACAAAACTTCGCTAATTGTGGGTAAAGCATTTAAAGTTTTCTTTAAATTTCTTTCTTTGTAACAATTATAGTGCAACGAATTGGCAAACCCAATTTCAACATTTTGTTTTGGTGTAATGCCTTGTAAAACAAGATATTCCAGTGCAAGTGCTTTTACTTTATTACTTCCCAAATTATCCCAAATTTCAAGTATATTTTTAGCATATAATTTTGGATAAAGGGTGTAGAGCATTTCTAAAAAACTATACTGAAAATAGGTTGGCGTTGTAGGAAGTAAATTAATAATTGTGGGTATTGATTGAGCAAACCCTCTAGGCTTGTACAACATTAATTGCATAGCCCAGTACGCACCTTTATGTTTTATAAAATATCTCTCGGTTAGTGGAAGTTGAATACTTTTTTCTACATCTTCTTTTAGTTGTATAGCAAGCGAATCTCTATTTTGCTTAGATGCAAATTCAAATATTGTTTCTTGTGCATTTAAGTTATACATAACACCAAAAACACCCAACCAAATGCCAAAAATTATTTTCCTTAATTGCTTCATTATTTTTGTTTTAAAATAATGGCACTTATAACTGGCCTTTCAACACCATTATCACCAGGTCGTACAGTTAAACTACCTCGCACAACCATACTTGTACTTCCCCCTCCATCTAAATTAATAGCATTAGTGCAACCAAAATTTTGCATTAAGGTAGCTGTTTCATTAAGATTTAATCCTGCTATTCCAGCAGTAGTATTATCACCTTCAATAGCAACAATTATTACCATTCCATTGGCATTGTGGCCAATTGCAGTTCTTGGTCTACTAGTTGTATTATTTATGCTTATCAATTCTTCATTATCTGATATGTTTATAGTACTATTTTTAACAAGCATTGGCGAGCCTCCAATAGCATTATTCATATTCCATAAAGTTCCTCCAGCAGGAAAACTTGCTGTAGGTACTGGTTGTGGAGCAACATTAAGCATATTTGGGCTTGGTGCAGGATAGCTATAAATAGTTTGATTATCGCTAGTTGTATTATAAATCCAAGCTGTACTAGCATTGCCACTAGCATCTATCCCAAATGCCGCTCTTGTAGGGAAGTAAGATGTATTTGCACCATTAAAAACTCTTGTTAATGCTTTAATGTTTGCCGAAGCCACAACATTATTATACTCTACTAAACTAAAAGATTGATTACTTCCAAAATAACCCCCATTAATTGCAGCATATACTACACCAGTTTCTTCTGCAAAAAAACTGCTAGGTGTTTTGGTTCCAGCAGCCAACACAGGTTTAAAATCAATTGTATTTAATTTGGGATTAAATGCTAAGCAAAATGCTTTTGTTTTTCGCCCAGCAAAAATAGAATCGAATGTAAAAACTTGCATGCCAGTTGGCAACCCATTATTTAAAGTTGAAGAATAATACCAACTATTGGGTAAACTAATAATTGGTGTTATCGTTGGAACTGGAGTTGGAGGAGGAGGAGGCGGTGGTGGTGGATTTGTAGTTGATGGGGTTGTGCTTTTAGAACACGCAATAATTGCAGTAAATACAATCATTAAACTTGGGATTAGATACTTTTTCATTTTTTTTGTTTTATCACAAAGGCTTTAAGCTCTTTATGTATTACTTATAAATTTTTTCTTTTAGGCGATTTAATGTTTCGTAATAAAAAAATACTTCGCCCATAAAACCATACTTTCTATTTAATTCAATCATTTGTTGGGTGAGAATTGCAGAGCTTTGATAGCCATCACCTAATGAGGTAAGTATACCTGGAAAAACTTTATGTTTAAATTTAGCCGGTACTGTTTCGTTTAGTTCTTTCAAAATTTTTTCATAAGCATTAATGTTGTATCTGTATAGTTGAGGTAAAATATAATCGGCATAGCCTTCTTCGAGCCAAGTTGGCCAATCTTGTAAATATTCTTGTTTACACCAAGGGTAAATACTTGGAGCCCAAGTAACCATGCAATTTGGTTTTATTGCTTTTACTTTTTTGTATAATTGTTTAGCAAAAACATTTAGCTTCTGTGCTTTCCAGTTAACAAACATACTATCCTTTGCGTTGCTTGGTGGCTGATTGCCATTGTGTTCGCTTGCATAGCATTTTAGTGAATACTCATCATAGCCACCTTCGCTAGGATTTGCAGGCATTCTATCATCGCCTTGTACACCATCAATATTGTATTTAGAAACTACTTCAGCTACTAATTCTGTTAAAAACTGTTGTGGTTCGGGGTGCAATGCATTCCACCAATAAAAACCATTTTTATTAAGCATTTCACCACTTCGTTTTCTACCAATCCAATGAGGATATTTTTTTGCCCAGTTGTTGGTAGAGTCTTTATAGGCAAATGAAAACCCAAATTCAAACCAAGCATGTACTTTAATGTTTTGTTTGTGTGCCTCGTTAATAATACAAGCAATAGGGTCGAAGTTTTTATATCTTTTCGATTGCTTTACACCAATATACTTTTCCATTACTTGGCTAGGATACATAGTTACTCCATTGTTCCAAACTACAACAAAAATATGATTAAGCTTATTTTGTTTACAGTTGTTTACAGCTTTAACTATACTGTCTTTGCTTAGCAATACATTGCTGGCAACATTGGTAATCCAAGTGCCTCTAATAGTATCTTTAATAGAAGAAGTTTGGGCAAACAATGACTGAGAAAGTAAGCCTAGAACAAAAAAATAACCAATCTTTTTAAACATAAATTTTAATCAAAAAATTATAAATAAGTTTCACAATATCTATTATATAAATGCTTTGCACTTCCATACATACTTTGTGGACTCATAAAATGGCTAAACTCAAAAGTTATAGCTTTATCATACCCACATTGTTTTGCAGCATCTAGTTTAAGTTTCATTTTCTCGAACTTAATTGGCAAAAATTTTATCGGCATATCTCGGTCGAAACTTTCGCAATTTGTCCAAGCTTGTAACCCATATTTTCCAGCCAAATTTTTATTTACGGTTAAGTAGTTTATCAATTCATAATAATCCACATGCCCGTCTTGAAAAGCAACAGCATCAATGACAGTATGAATGCCATCAAAAATTTCGTTCCATTCAGTTTCGTGTTCTTTAAGGCTTACTGCATTTTCTTTAAGCAATGAAGCAGAAGCCGCTTGAACACTTTTTTTGCCATCAATCCAAGGAGATATAAAGGTTTGTAAATTATTACTAACTTGCTTACATTGCTTACCTAAACTATTAAATGCTTCTATTGCACCTTTAGTTTTTCTACTAATTTCCATGCTTAAATACCAGCCTTTAAATGATGGGTGATGACCATAGTTTTTCCAAACTTCATCAATTACAAACTGATTATGTGCTATTTCTACTTGCATGTTTCCAGTATCCCAATATTCGCCACTATCGTATAAGCCAAAATAAAATTGCATATTATATTTGGTGCTTAACTGTAAGAAAAGCTCTACCAAATCTATGGGTGGTGTGTAGCAACCTTTACTTATTAAGTACTTAGAAGGATAGGTAATAAATCGCCTATAACCACTTCTTATAAGAACCACTGTATTTATACCCATATTTTTCATGTGTATAAAATCTTGCTCCCATTCTATAGCACTCCAATTTTGATGAGGAATGTCGTGGCTAATTTCATCAATAAATGTTCCTGTTATTTGCATTTACAAATACTTGTTTTTTAGTAAAATATTTTTCCAATGAATATATCCTGCTCCAATTAAATGCAAGCCATCGTTGGTGTATTTAGCATCAAGCTTACCCTCTTTATCTAAAAACTCATCATATAAATTTACAAAAGTTACTTTTTTATTTTGGCATACTTTTTTAAGAGCAGCATTAATAAATTGTATGTGATCTGTTTTGTTTTGATGATTTTTGAAATTAGTAAAGCTATTATTGGTTGGCAATAAGCTTTGCATGTACAATTTGGTATTGGGCATTTGCAACAAAAAAGTATCAATAATTCTTAAGTAATTTTTTATTATTAAGCTATCTGGGATGTTGCGTGCAACATCATTAATGCCAATTAGTACAAAAACTTTTGACGGTTTCAGTTTTTTTATATTGTATAGCCTATTTAATACACCATAAGTTACATCGCTACTTATACCTCTATTGGCAGTTTTCTTCTTCTTAAATAATTCACTCCATTCGCCACCATCTGTTATGCTATCTCCCAGCCAAACAATGCCATCGTTTTCTGCATCCATAGCATCGAACATTGATAATTTTTGATCGTAATAATAGAAATGAAAAGAAGAATCTATTTTCTGCTGTGCTATTAATTTATTTCCTGTGAAGCAGAAAAAACAAAAAACACCTGCAATAAATTTAATTAAGTATTTCATCTTTAATTTTCTTTTTCAAATTTATTCAAAGGCACAAAGGCACTTACTAAAAAAGCTGGAATAGTGGCTATTAATACATAAATAAAAAAGTTTTTATAACCCAAATAATCACTAACAAAACCACTTATCATGCTAGCAATGGTGTATCCAAAATAAGTAATAGAACTACCGAATGCATAATGAGCCATTTGATATTTCCCAGGTGCTATTTGCTGCATTATAAATAAAATAATACCAATAAATCCAAAGCCATAACCAAAATGTTCAATAGCTATAGACGCTCCAATTATAGGTATACTAGTAGTTTGTGTAATGGCTAAGTAAGCATAGGTAGCAAAAGGCAAATTAAAAAATGCACAAAGCATTAATAAATTTTTACGATTTAACCCTTTTTTACTAACAGTATAGCCTGCAACTAAACTACCCAGCACAAAAGCAATGGTACCATAAATACCTGTAAGCATACCTAATGTACTTTCTTGCAAGCCCAAGCCACCAGCATCTTTAGAGGCTTTTAAAAACAATGGCATTATTTTAATGGCTTGTCCTTCTGCAAATCGATATAGCACAATAAATAAAATACCCCACCAAATATTTTTCTTTTTAAAAAAACTTACCATTACGTCTTTTAATGTTGCCCAAACGGCACTTGCACTTTGCAATTGCACTTCTTGCTGTGTAGATGGTAATACTTTTTTATTGTACAAACCAGCCAATAACATTACAAATGCGTAAATTAGCATAATAATACTCCAAGCTTTATTACTTGCCATTGTAGTAAGTAAAATTCCTACTAAAAAAACCATTCCACCATTAGAAAAAAGTTTGGCAAAATTGTAAAATGTGCCTTGCCAGCCTACAAACTTGGCTTGTTGTTTTTCATCCAATTCGTTTAAATACAATCCATCAGCAGCAATATCTTGTGTTGCACCTAAAAAAGCAATCATTAAAAAAAGAACTATAGATACCCCAAAAAAATTAGGCAAATACAAGCTTGCAGCAGCTAGTGCAAACAAAACACCACATAAAATTTGAGTAATATATATATAAAATTTTTTGGTTTTGTACAACTCCATAAAGGGTCCCCACAATGGCTTAAAACTCCATGGAAGAATGATAATGCCCGTATAAAAAGCAATTTCACTATCACTAAATCCCATGCTTTTGTACATTAAAGATACCAAGGTTCCACCTAAAACTAAATTAGGAAGCCCCATAGCAAACCATGTAGAAGGAATCCATGTAAATGGATTTTTAGCAGCAATCTTTTCCTTATTCATTTAAATAATTGTGAAACAAATATGAACTAAAAAATCATAAGTTTATAAAAAATATTAGAAACTTTTGTAAATTTTGAAAATAATTTAATTAAGTTTGTGCAATCGAAACAATTACTAAATAAATTTTGTTTTAATTCTAACATTGCTCTAAAAAAATAATAAAATGGTTGCCTTAAAAAAATTAGCATTTGCAGTCTTAATTATAATGTGTTTTATAACTGTTGCTTGCAAAAAAGATAGTGGTACAGGTGGCACAACAAATCCTCCACCACCGCCTCCACCTCCTCCTGTTCCAGTTTGGGATTCCAATGCCTTACGTGGTGTTTGGGTTACAACAACTGCAAGTACAGCTTTGGATAGCAGAAACAATATAAAAACAATGGTGACTACTTGTAAAGCTGCTAACATTAATAACATTTTTGTTGTGGTATATAACAACCAAAGAACCATGTATCCAAGTACAGTAATGCAAAATTTAATTGGAGTTAATATTCTTGAACGTTTTGCTGGTCGTGATCCATTGCAAGAATGTATTGAAGAAGCTCATGCACAACGCATAAAAGTGCATGCTTGGTTTGAGTATGGATTTGCTAGTAGTTACAGTGCCAATGGTGGAGCAATTGTGGCAGCAAAACCAACTTGGGCTGCCAGAGTAAGTGGTGGTGCATTGTGTGTAAAAAATAGCTTTGATTGGCTTAATGGTTTACACCCAGAAGTACAACAATTTATGATTGATTTATTTAAAGAAGTAACTACAAAATATAATGTAGATGGTGTGCAAGGAGACGACAGGTTACCTGCTATGCCAACAACAGGTGGCTACGATACCTATACTACCAGCTTGTATCAAGCAGAAAATGGTGTGCCTCCACCAACAAATAGTGCTGATGGTGGCTGGGTAACTTGGAGAGCAAAAAAATTAAATAGTTTTTTAAAACGTTTACGCACAGAGGTTAAAGCAATAAAACCTAATATCCAATTTACCATGAGTCCAAGCCCTTATCCTTGGGGAGTGCAAGAATATTTACAAGATTGGCCTACTTGGGTTGATAGTGGTTGGGTTGATGCCATTATTCCTCAATGTTATAGATATGATATTAGTGCATACAACGGAACAATTGCTCAACAAAAAAGTTATTATAAAAACAACGCTGTTCCATTTTATCCTGGAGTGCTTTTAAAAAGTGGAACTTATACAGCAGACAATTCTTTTTTAACTCAAATGATACAAACCAATAGAACAAATGGATTTAAAGGAGAATGTTTCTTTTTTTATGAAGGTATTAAAGATAGAACAACTTGGTTTAGTGGCATATATCCATTTACGAAGTA
>JBMLOQ010000092.1:0-3199 GCA_049242885.1 Chitinophagaceae bacterium | reverse complement strand
ATTTTTTCTAGGGTTATTCTGCTGCTTATATCTTGTAAGTTTGATAGGCGTTGTAATGTATAAGGAATAGTATCTAAGCCACTTACAAACTTTAAAACATAATTATAAACACCAACTAAAGTACCAGCCAAAACTTCTTCTTGGTGTGATGTGTTCCAACTGGTTACATATAAAGAGGCTGCTATTACTATAATTACCATTATTTCCATAATACCAAAATTCCAAGCTTCTTGGTCGCTAATTTTTATTTGCCACAGCCTTAATTTGGTATAATGTCTATTAATTTGGTGTGGATTTCCAGTACTTATAATATCTACTTGCTTTTCTATTTCATCATTTTTTGCAGTATTTAGTTTACGCATTTTTCTTCCATAAAAAAAGCTTACAGCACTTACAGGAATAAGTATAGCCAAACAAATACTTACAATTTTTGCATCGTATAAACAAAGCAAAAACAAAGAACCTATAATATTAAAGGCTGCCTCAAAAACATACACCAAATCAAACTCCAAAAAATCTACAAACTCTCTTGTGAGGGTGCTATGTGCAGCTAATTTGCTAACATCGGTATCCAATGCTTTTTTAGTAATAAATTTTGTAACCAAACTGGCATAAATGGCTGAGTAGGTGCGAGTATCAAACCTTTGTCGGATAATGCCAATTACAACCCAAGTAAAATGTACTATGATAAGTTGATACAAACCTACATTGTTGCCATAAATTAAACCATCTATTGCCTTGCCTAAAAAAAATGGACGAAGCAATGCTCCACTCATTTCTAATGTAAATAAACAGTAGGTGAGTAATAGTCGCCAACGGTGGGTTTTAATAACTGTTTTTATTAAACTTAAATTCGCCATACAATAATTACTTAGTATTCTTTTGGCAGACAGTTAATTCAATAAGAAGTTTAACCACTACTATTTAACTTGTATAAAAGCAGCCATTAATTTTTGTAATACTGCCCCGTTACTAGTTTAAAAACCCTGCTTTGTTGAAAATCTTTAAATCCATTGGCTTGTGCCGTGTTTTCATCTACCCAAGTTTTATATTTTGCAGCATCTTGTGCCACTCCAAAAATCCATTGATTGTAGGCTTCAAACAAACCTTCTTTTACTAAATATCGTTGTTGATCAAACAACCTAAATGGATAGGCTTCATTGTTTTTATTATAAAACCAATTAAGTATAAATTTTGTACGAATTAATGATAGGTTTTTGGCATTTATTTCGGTAATTTCTTTGCTAAATGCCTGATAAAAAAGCTTTTCAAAAGGGGAAGCATACTTTTTATCGTTTGTTAAAAGTAAGGTTTTATACTCTTCTAAAAGCAAGGTTTTAATTTCTGCAGTTCTTAAACTATAGCTTTCTAGATTTATAAATATTTCACCATAAACAATACTCCATACACTACTTTTTTGTTTGGCATAATATTGTGCAGCATTGTAATAGTTGGCAGAGTAGTTGGGATCTAATTCAATACCTTTTTCCCAAAGTTTAATTGCATCTGATGGGCGTTTTTCAATCATTTCAATATCAGCCATTTCATTATAAAACATTCCACTCGAAGGATATTTTGCCATAGCAGTTTTGTACATTGTAGTAGCCTCTTTGTACAAAGCAATTTCTTTGTAGCACATTCCCAAAATTTGAAATGTTTGCTCATTTACCGATGGCAAACTTGTGTATAATTTTCCTAATTCAATTGCTTTGGAAAAATCTCGTTTTAAAAAATTGGCGTACATTAAATCATTATTGGCAAGCGTATACTGTGGATTGTTGTCAATAATTTTAGTAAGCACCAAAATAGCATTGTCGTAATCTCCTTCACGCAACAAACCTTTAGCTGTTTTGTGTAATTCTTCGGCCGACTGGCCAAAAACTAATAAACTACAAAAACATAAAATTAGTGTTACAACATGCTTCATATAAGTGCAATTACTTTTTATTAATTTATTAAATGTGTAAGCAACCCATCTCTCAACTTTGGCTCAAACCATGTACTTTTTGGAGGCATTACATTGCCACTATCGCTTATATCAAATAGTTGATTTATAGTTACAGGATATAGGCTAAAAGCAGCAGCCATTTCTCCACTATTTACTCTTTTTTCAAGCTCTTGCAATCCTCTTATGCCACCTACAAAATCTACCCTTTTATCAACCCTTTGATCTACAATATTTAGTATGGGTGTAAAAATATTTTCTTGCAAAATAGTAACGTCTAAAATACCAATTGGGTCGTTGGTATAAGTACCTTCTTTAGAAACTAGGTTGTACCAATTGCCTCCAACAAATAATCCAAACTGATGAATTGCTGTAGGCTTTACAATTGTATTTCCCACTAGTGACACCTCAAATTTGTTGTTTAACAATTCTAAAAACTGTGGTACTGAATGGCCATTTAAATCTTTAACTACTCGGTTGTAATCCATTATTTGTAGCTGATTTGACGGGAACAAAGTGGTTAAAAAGTAGTTGCTTTCGGGTGTTGCATTTTCGCCCAAAGCTTCTCTTACTTTAGCTGCACTTGCAGCTCTATGATGCCCATCTGCAATGTATGTACAAGGTATTTGATTGGCAAAAGTGTTAGTAATTTCATCAATTACTTCGCTATCGTTTACTATCCAAATAGTATGTTGAATGCCATCATCTGCCACAAAATCGTAGGCTGCACTTCTGTTGCTTTTCCATTTTTCTACAATGGTATCTATATTTTCATTGTTTCGATAAGCTAAAAATACATTACCAGTTTGTGCACCTGTTGTTTTAATGTGGTTTATTCTATCTTGCTCTTTTTCTGGTCGTGTAAACTCGTGTTTTTTAATTAAATTATTATTGTAATCATCTACACTGCTTACACACACTAAACCTGTTTGGCTACGCTCATTCATTATTAATTGATAAATGTAGTAGCAAGCTTTGTTTTCGTTAAACAATACTTCTCTACTTATAAATGCTGTAAGATTTTCTTTAGCTTTATCGTAAACTGGTTGAGTATGAATGTTTATATCGTCATCCATACTTATTTCGCTTTTTGTGATAAACAAAAAACTGTGTGTATTTCCTTGCACTTCAACTCTTGCCTCTGCACTGTTTAAAACGTCATAAGGGCGGCTAGCCACTTGTTTTGCAAAACCAGGATTTGGACGAAGGGCTTTAAAAGGTTTTATATTAATCATAAGGGCTGCAAGATAAGCA
>JBMLOQ010000091.1:0-23773 GCA_049242885.1 Chitinophagaceae bacterium | reverse complement strand
CAAGAAATTGTTTCAATATTTTTAAAATTTAATGTTTTACAAAACTAATACAGAGTGTGTGTGCTTGTTTTTATAAGCATCTGTAAATGTTAAAATGTTTATCCCTTTTATAATTTTTGGTAAATACAAGCTAAAAAAGCCTTGTCTATTTTCAATAGAGTTTTTAGAGATAACGCTTCCTTTTAAGTCATTAACTGTAATAGTACCTGTAAAAGGGGAATTAAAATACATGCTTATTTCTTGATGTAAGCCCTGTAAAAGTTTAAAGTTGTTTACAGCTAAGTTGTTTTTTAGTTGAACTGTTTTGCTATAATCTAAAGAACCATCTTTATTCACAACTTTTATTCTATAGTAAATAATTTTGTTTTGCTTTGAAGATGGATGTTCGATTGTGTAAATACTATTACTGCCGTTTGCTTTTTTTGTAGCAATACTAAAAAAAATTAATCCGTCAACAGATTGCTCTACTTCGTAATTATTTACATTTATTTCTTCTAATGACTTCCAAGAGATAATATTAATTTCATTTTTTTGTATAACATTTATATTAGCAAAAACAGTTGGTAAAAGGGTATAGAGAGCTTGCATTTGCTCTGTTCTAAAAGAAGGAGCAGGTAAACCGTTTGTATTAAATAAAGAACCTTGCAACCAATTTTTAAATCCATACCTTACATATAAAGGTGAAGCAACACTGCTACTTCTTACATTTAAACTATAATTAAAATTTGCTGGAGTAACTGTAGCTGGGTAAAAAACTTTATTTGCACCAGCAATTTCAAAATCTGATAAGCCAAGTCCTAAGCTAGTAAGTCCATTTCCTGTATAGTCAAATCTTAGATTGATGGTGTCATTTTTTATGGTTAAACTTTTAAATACTGGGCCACTTGGAATGCCACTAAATCCATAGTTTTTTATCAAAGCCCAATTTGCTAGCCTATCACCTGCTACTTTTTTTTTGGGGTAATGTGTTAAGTTTTGTTCTCCAATATCTAATGTACCAGCCATGCCTGTATTTGGAGTTGATAACATGGTATGTAATTGAGCCTCTCTAAGACGAGCTGCATTAAAATCTGTATTGTTTCCTGTTGGTGCAATTTGTGCAAAGTAAAATGGAAACTCACCAATTCCCCATTGATCACGCCACGACGTAATTAGTTTTGTAAAAAGTTCTTGATAATTTCCTGTTCCAATATTTGATTCTCCTTGAGCCCAAATAATCCCCTTTATATGGTAGCCAATAAAGGGATGTAACATAGTATTATAAAGGATTGTATGTGTTATGTGAGCATCTTGCCAATTAACAGTAGAGGGTATAACTACTGGTTTAATTGAAGCTAAGCTAGTACTATCCATCCAACTTTCTATATTAGAACCACCACGTGCAGTTACAATAATACCAACAGGAATTCCTAAAGTTGATTGTAATTTTCTTGCAAAAAAATAAGCCATTGCACTAAAATCTGGGGTAGTAAATGGAGAAGCAGTTTCCCATTTGCCAATAGTTAGATTTGTTACTGGAATTCTACTTGTGCCATTCCAACCACTCATATAAACTCTAAGATTAGGGTTTGATGAATTTGCAATAAAAAAATTAGCACTATCAATAACTTGTGGTGGTGTTGAGTTGGTATAACCTTTCATGGGCATTTCCATATTTGATTGTCCACTACAAAGCCAAACCTCACCTACATAAACATCTTTAATTAAAACCGTATTACTTCCATTTATGCTAAGTGTAAATGGGCCTCCTGCATTTGGTGTGTTTATATTCAATTTCCAATTTCCTTGGCTATTGGATGTTGTACTATCTTTTGCACCCCAACTACCCGTAACAATAATTTTTCTATTAGCAATATCTGTACCCCAAATAGAAGCACTTGAATTGCGTTGCAATACCATACTATCCGAAAAAAACAATGGTAGTTTTACTTGGGCATAAGTTATTTTACATGCACAAACAAACACTAGTATTGGAACTAATTTTTTCATTATTTTTTTATGATTGATTTTTAATTCTTTAATTATTGCTTAATAAATTTTTTGTGAATTGTTTTGCCATTTTCTTGTAACACAACTATATAAACCCCTTTATTTATGTTGTAAGTATCAATTTTTTGAATACCATGATTTCCTTTTAAGATATAAGATTTAACCAATTGTCCATTAAAGCTAAATACTTTTAATTCGGCGTTGTTTGAAATGTTTTTAAATTCAATTGTAACTGTTTCTCCATTTGAAATGCTGGGATAAATTTCTAAACTTGGAGCATTGTTTTCAAGTACATCTTTTAAAATATTGCTGTATTTAAAACTGCCATCCTTATCAATCATTTTTAAACGATAGTAGTTAACATTTGAAGTTGTGTTTCTATCAGTATAATGGTATTCACTTCCATTTAATTGATTGTTGCTTTTAATAACTGCAATAGTTTTAAATTCATTAGCATTTTCACTTCTTTGTAGTTCAAATACACTTGAATTAACTTCTTGTTTTGTTTGCCAATTTAGAAGTACATCTTTTTTATTTCTTTTTAATTGAAAGCTTGACAATGTAACAGGTAATGGGGCTGTAATTAAGTTTTCTTCTGCAAAACTTCCTCTTATGCTAAAATCTGCATCAGTATCTGCAGTGCCACTTCCAATTAAAAAAGAAGTGTTGGCTGCTGCAGCTTCGTAAGGAATAATTCTAAAAGTAATAGTACTAGTTGGTGGCACATTTTGTAAGCCCAATACTTTTGATAAATCTATTGGCCCTAAAGAATAGTTGCCAGTAATTGATGGAATTCCAGTAACCGTATCTGCAAATACCCAACCTCTGCTGTCTATTTGAAAGTCTATTTCTAACTTAGCTGGACCAGTTCCATTTTTACGGATATTGAATTTATCGATTGAATGAATATTTAATGATTTGTTGTTTTTAGATTTTATTTTGAAAGTTAAAAATTTGTTGGTTGACTCACCGTTGGCAGCTGTTGTAGTTGTAAAGTCATTTGCACCCCAATATCCATTGGAAGATATTGTTGTAGGAACATCAACACCACTACCTCGTCTAAATGGTTGTGTAATGGATATATTATTGTTTATCCAATTTGGAGAGAAATTGGTTGAATCTCTACCTCCTTGTAAGTAAGTGGAGGCCTCCCAAGAAGCTAATAAAGTATCGTTATAAGCAGTTCTTGTGTCATAAATATTGTTGGGATAAGCTTCTGAAGAAGCATGATTTGCCCAAACTTGTCCACCTGTAGTTAATGGCCCAGATGTACCACCTCCAGAAGGTAAATCATTGCCAAAAAAGTAAGTATATCTTTCAATTCTTGGATCTGCATCCATCCAAGGCATTACTAATCTCATAAATTGATGATGTATCGTATCTGGTCTGTTTTCATTGGCATTAAATTCTGTAATCCAAATAGGTTTATGATGTCTGTTGTAAGCCCTATTGATAGCACTTTTAAAGCGATTAAAAATAGCATTTGCAGATGAATCTACTTTATCAAACCAGCCACCCCAATCGTACCAATGAATGGCTAAAAAATCTACATTGTATTTTTCTGTTGCTGCTCTATTAAAAAAAGTATCAACATATCTAACTTCACTTCCTTCTTTACCAGATGGTGATCCAGTTCTGTAACCAGCAGCTAACATATTTTTATATAGTGCAATGGCTGTATCCATAGGAACTTTTGACTGGCCATTATGTTCTGGTTCATTAAAAGCCAAATAATGTGTGAGTAAGTTTTTATTGGCAATAGTACTAACAGCTCCTGGTCTTGCTTGATTTCTACCCCAAGCCATTGGTACAAATTCCCTTGCATTAATTGTGCTATCGAGCATTCCCCAATCGTAAAACCAAGATGTGTTTAGAGCTGCAACTTTTCCATTGTCACTATCTGAGCCTCCTTTTTTTCTTATGGGTGTGTTTGGTAACTTTAATACTCTTATAAATGATACTTTGTTTTGTAGTTGTAAAGATAGATTTACAAATAACTTTGATTTGGTTGCCATAAAGCTAAATCGTTCCCCTGTGCCATCTGCATTTTCTGCAAGGGTTGCCATAAAACCACTATCTAGGGCAATTGAACGAATGCTGTTGTTTAAACCATTGGGAATGGCATTGTCTGTAAAAATTGTTCTTGCTACACAAGTGGCAGTAGTGCCTTGCAAATTTAACCCTGAATAAATGTTTAATTGTGCAGAGGTCTGTATTGCAACACAAAAAAACAAGAGGAAGACAACTAATTTTTTCATTTTCATTTTTTAATTTTTTACACATCTAAATCCAGTATGTTCAAGCCCAGTATCTGGACTACTTTTCATTCTCCTTGATACTCTATAACCACTACAATAACTATCGTTGCACAAAAAACTTCCCCCTCTTAAAACTCTTTTTAAGGCAAATTGTTCTTGGGGGTCGTAACTTTTAGTTGAACCCTGAGGATTATTTGTAGTGCTATTTTTTAATGTAGAATAATAATTATAATCATACAAATCACTACACCATTCCCATACATTGCCTGCCATATCATACAAGCCATATCCATTAGAACCAAAAGATTTCACAGGTGCCGATTTTACAAAGCCATCTGTTTTTTTATTTAGATAGGGGAAATTTCCTTCCCAACTATTGCATTTTGGTTTTCCTGAATTTATAGGCTCATTTCCCCATGGATAAATATTATTTTTTAAACCTCCTCTTGCAGCAAATTCCCATTCAGCTTCTGTGGGCAAACGTTTGCCAGCCCATTTGCAATAAGCCATAGCATCTTCCCAACTTACATGGACTACTGGGAAATTTTCTTTTTCTTTTATTGTTGAATTTGGTCCTTGTGGATGTTTCCAATTAGCCCCTTTTGTCCAACTCCACCATTTGCTGTAATCGTTCAAATCTATTGGCCCATTTGATGGGTTAAATACTAGTGAAGCAGCTTGCAATAATTCATCTGAAGGTTTTGGCGTGCCTGGCGGGAGAGAAAGCTTAATTTCTTCCCAATTGGGCTTTTTTTCAGCAGTGGTGATGTAACCCGTAGCATCAACAAATGTTTTAAACTGTTTATTGGTAACTTCTGTTTCATCCATAAAAAAACTAGCAACAACTACTTGGTGTTTTGGATATTCGTCTTCACTAGCCTCATTGTTATCTGCCCCCATTTCAAAATTACCCCCTTGTATAAAAACCATTCCCTTTGTGCTTGAATCTCCATTAAATTCAATGTTGTTGTAAGATGAATCTGCAACAAACCTTTGAGGAACATTCATGCAACTATGTATTGAATCTTTTGATAAGTTATCTGTCTTTTTATTATTGCTTTTGCATGATAATACAGTTGAAATAAAAATTAATAATATGGTTTTTAATAGGTTCATTTCAGTTAGCTTCCTGCTTTTACTTTACTCAAAAGTTCTTGAAGTTGTTTAACTATGTCTGGAAATTGTTGTGCAACATTATTTTTTTCGCCTATATCAATACTCAAATTATATAATTGAGGAACTTTTAAATTACCTGTTTCTGTATTGGTGTTTTTGTTTATGGGAGAACCATTTGATGGTTCAATATATTTCCAGTTGCCACTTACAATTGATAATGTGTTATTTAACGCTTGCTCTACAATATATTCTCTAGATAATGATTTTTTATTCAATAATGTTTCTGAAAAATCTTTACTATCTGGAGCCATATTTTCATCTACTTTTCCATTGACTATTTTTGCTAGAGAGGCATACAAATCAATTTGACTAAATAACGCATCACTAACTTTATTAGGAGATAATTTACCTTTCCAAGTTACAATAAATGGCACTCTTGTTCCAGCTTCAAAGGCACTGTATTTTCCACCTCTAAAATTGCCACTAGGATTATGTTTGCCTAATTTGGTTACTGCTTCATCATGATAACCATCGTCAATAACCTGACCATTATCGCTTGTAAAAACAATGATAGTGTTTTCTAATAATTTGTTTTTTTCTAGATATTTGTATAGTTCACCAACTGTCCAATCTAATTGTAATAACACATCACCTCTTGGTCCAAATCCACTTTTGCCAGCAAACTTTTCGTGAGGCAAACGTGGTACATGAATATCGTGAGTTGAAAAATATAAAAAGAAAGGATTTTTTTTGTTTTTACTGATAAAATTTTGAGCTTTTGCAAGAAAGGTTTGAGCAAAATCTTCATCACGCCAAAGGGCAGATTTTCCACCTTTCATATACCCAATTCTGCTGATGCCATTTACAATAGATTGGTCGTGCCCATGCGAAGGAATTTGTTTAAGTAACTCTGGATTTTTCTTTCCTGTAGGGTCGCTACTATCAATTGGCTTTTTGTAGTTTACAATTATTGGATCGTTTTTATCGAGATTTATTACATTTCTGTTTTCAACAAAAACACAAGGCACTCTATCGCCTGTAGCAGGGATTAAAAAGCTATAATCAAATCCAATTTCTAGTGGCCCAGGTTTAATATCTCCATTCCAATCTGGCCCATTTTCACCACCCAATCCTAAATGCCATTTGCCTACAACAGCAGTTTTGTAACCAGCTTTTTGAAACATACCTGGCAGGGTTGTAATGTTAGTAGGTATTAATAAAGAAGCATCACCAGGAGCTATTCCAGTGCCTTGTTTTCTCCAAGCATATTTGCCTGTGAGCAACGAAAATCTTGATGGGGTACAAGTAGCAGAAGTTGCATGTGCATTGGTAAAACGTACACCTGTTTTAGCTAACTTATCAATATTGGGTGTTGCAATTGCAGAAGTGCCATTACAGCTAACATCACCATAACCCAAATCATCTGTATAAATTAAAATTACGTTAGGCTTTTTAGCTGTTTGTGCAAAAATTACATTGGTAAGATGTAATGCAATTATGCTTGATAATAAAAGCTTTGAATAAATACGCATATTTTATTTTTTTATTACTTCTATGATGTATGAGTAAATGTATTTTTTGTTTTTTAACAAATAATTTTCATGAGGTAAAGCACCCCAACTGTTATCGCCTCCAACACCTCTTTGTTTTAAGTCTATATGAACAGAAATAAAGTTTTTTTCGTTTAAATCACTTGGGTGTTGATTCTTTTTAGTCATTCCTGGATCTAAATCTTCAGCTAAATAAGGTAAAGCACTAAAGCAGATTGGCTGCAAGCCTGTAAATCTTATTCCATCCCCATTACTTTTTGTAAATTCAACCCAACGAACATCAGTTTTATAAGCATTTTCTTGTGGGCGTATGTAGTTTTTTACGAATTGATCTTTAAGTTGTTGGGTATAAATGTTAAGAAAACTAGCTGTATTTCTATCAGCATAATTTTCCCAAGGCCCACGACCATAAAAATTGATGTTCTCCATAGTTTTTGGTAATTGCAACCTCATACCAAAACGAGGCATTTCGGGTAAATTATTTTCACCCATGTCCATTGAAGCTTCAACTTTTATACTGCCATTATTTAATATAGTGTAATTAATAATGTAAGGAACATTAACATCAGTGAGTAACCATTTTACTTCAATGGGTAAGCCCTCGTTAGTTTTGTCTTTCACTGTTACACTTTCGAGTTTTTTATTATTACCAGCAGCACGCCAAACACTTAATTTTTCTGGCATTTGGTTACCAAAGTCATTATCAGTTGGGGCTCGCCAAAAATAGGGTTGAGGAAAAGCATTTATGGTTTCATTTCCATTTAGTTTAAGCGAAGTAAATTGACCAGTTTTAGTATTAAACTTACCAACACAATTGGTGCTACTAAATTCAATGATGTTTTCTTTAGTTTCAATGTTTAAGGTATTATTATCGTTTTCTAAGGTGAAAAAAGTTTTCTTTAAAGCTATAAATTGTTCTCTTGCAACTTCATGATTAGCAGGTATCATAGTTGTTTCCTCTTTTGTAAAAGCAAAAACTTGTAACACATATTCTGCATCATTTAATAACTCAGGAATAGCAATTTGGTGTTGTTTAGTAGTTAAGGCATCTTGAGAAATTGTAAAAACATCAGACTTAACTAAATATCCATTTTTGTATAATGCCCATTTAAAATTGAACATGGAGAGATTGGTGTAGTGGAAGTTATTTTCTATAGTTATAATTCCTTTTTTCCAATCTTTATCTTTGAAAATTATGTCTTGATATACTTTTTTAACTTCATAAATTCCTGGGTGAGGCGTTCTATTAGCAGCCACTAAACCATTGGCACAAAAGTTTAAATCGTTTTGTAAATGCCCTGAACCAAAATCTCCTCCATAACCCCAATATGTTTTTCCATTAGCATCAGTTGCTTTAATACCTTGGTCAACCCAATCCCAAATAAAACCACCTTGCATGTGTTTACTAGAATTGATTATGTCGAAATATTTTTGAAAATTACCACTGCTATTTCCCATTGCATGTGAATACTCACACATGATAAATGGTCTTTTTTTAGTAGAATCTTCAGCATATTTTTTCATGTAACTAATGCTAGGATACATTGGGCAAACAATATCTGTATTACTTTCTTCCATTGCTTGTTCAAATTGCACAGGGCGACTAGGGTCTCTTTGTTTTAACCAATTATACCCATCAAAAAAAACTTTTCCATTGCCACATTCATTTCCTAAACTCCAAATAATTACAGAAGTATGGTTTTTATCTCTTTCGAGCATATTCTTTATTCTGCTTAAAATAGAAGGTTCCCAGCTAGGTAAATATGCAGGATGAACTGATTTATCAAATTTTGTTCCATTTTTTTCTACAACACCCATTCCATGAATTTCAATATTAGCCTCGTCAACTACATAAAACCCAAACTCATCGCAGAGTTGTAAAAATTGAGCATCGTTAGGATAATGACAAAGTCTAATAGCATTGATGTTATGCTGTTTCATTATTTGTAAGTCTTTAATCATTAATGCTTTTGTGGTTACATGACCTGTATTTTCATCATGTTCGTGCCTGTTTACCCCATGCACCATTATTTTTTTTCCGTTTACTAATAACTGAGCATTTTTTATTTCAACTTTTCTAAACCCAATTTTGTGTGATGTAACTTCAATAACCTTTCCATTACCATCTAAAAGTGTAATGATTGTGTTGTACAAGTATGGTGTTTCGCTACTCCATTTTTGCACTTTACTTATAGTATTATAAAAGCTTACAAATGTTTCAGTTGAATTTATTTTTTTATTGTTGTTAAATACAACTTTACCATATTTATCTACTAGTTTTATTTCAACAGTAGCAGCTATTTTAGTAGGATTACTAATATCAACTTTTGCTTCAAATAAACCATCATTATAGTCTTGGCTTAGGTTGCCCTTTAACTCAAAATCAGTAATGGATACTTTTTGTTTAGCTAGTAAAAAAACATCTCTTTCTATTCCAGTTAATCGCCAAAAATCTTGGTCTTCTAAATAACTTCCATCATGCCATCTAAATACTTGTGCAGCTAAAATATTATTACCTTTTTGTAGATACTTTGTGATATTAAATTCAGCTGGTAGTTTGCTTGCTTTTGAAAAACCAACTGGTTTTCCATTTATATATAAATACATTGCTCCAGTAACTGAACCAAAATGTAAAATTACTTCTTTGTTTTCCCAATTATTTGGGATTGAAAAATTAGTTCTGTAAGTACCTACAGGTGCAAACTGATGATCAATATAAGGTGGATTTTTAGGAAATGGATAAACGATATTAGTATAAATGGGAATGCCAAAACCATTAAGTTCCCAGTTTCCAGGAACTGGGATTGATTTCCAATTTTTATCGTTAAAAGTTGGTTTAAAAAAATCTGTTGGTCTATTTTCTGGCTTATCAGTATAACTAAACTTCCAATTGCCATTTAAAGATTTATACCAAGGTGATTGAATGGGGTTATTTTCTACAGCTAAAGTTTGTGTAGGATAAGTAATAAAATGGGTATGACTAGGTAGTTTATTAAGTTCTACAATTTTTTCGTTTTCCCATTCAGTAAAATTAAAATTTTGAGCATTAGTTATTGTTGAAATAAAAATTGAAACAATAAATAAATATAGTTTGATATGATTTTGCTTATTGCTCATAAAATTTATTTTTTTAATTCCTACTATATTGCAGTATACTAAATTTTAAAGATTTTTTATTTATGATTTTGTTGGTTGCAACTTTGCAATGCCACCAAATTTTAACAACAACCAACCCACAGGATGTAAAAATGCAATTAACAAAAACCAAAGTCCATACCCTTGCCCTTGAACAGCATTTAATATTGGAGATAAAATGGTATGAAATGCTTGATCTAAAAAGCCAGATGCTTTTGTACTTGGCCCAGAAACCATGCTTACTACAATCATATTCATCATAATACCTCCTAAGGTGCTGCCTGCTGCAACTATGCTAAATACTGTACCCAATGAATGACTAGGTACAATATCTACAATTATGGAGCTAATATTGATTAACCAAGCCAATGAAACTAAAACCACAATACAAGACATAGCTAATGAAATATTTATATTGGCAACTCTGCTAATTATTGGTGCTAGTGGCATAATGCAAGCACAAGCAAGCATTACATACATTCTGCTATTTACAGGTAATTTTCCTTTTTTTATTAATCGCCCACTATACCAACCACCAAACAAACTGCCTACACCAGCAGCTGCATAAATTACCCAAGTAATTTTTAAATCGTCTTGAGATAAATGTCTTTCGGAAGATAAATATTTAGGAAACCAAAACTGAAAAAAATACCATACTGGGTCAGTAATTAATCTTGCAAAAAGCAATAACCAAGTACCTTTAAATGTGAAAACTTGTTTCCATGTCCAACTTTGTTCTTTTGAACTATTTACATTTTCGCTTTTATCATCATCTTGCTCAATAAATTCTAATTCTTCTTTTGTAATTAGTTTACTTTTTTGTGGTTTTGTGTACACCAATAACCAAGGGATTATCCAAAGTAAACCCACAGCACCAGTAAGAATAAATGCTAAACGCCAACCAGTACCTTGACCTAACCAATTTGCAATAGCAGGTAAATTTTCTGCATAACTATAGGTAGCTAAAGGAATTACTATGTAAGGAGCTACAGTTGCTCCAATAGTTGCACCCATAGTATATAAACCAATGGCAAATGCTCTTTGCTTTGCAGGAAACCACTCACTTACTGCTTTTGAAGCAGCAGGCCAAATGCCAGCTTCTCCTAAACCTAACATAAATCTGTAAGCACCTAAAGATGTAACACCTCGAGCTGCAGCTGTAAGCATATTGGCTACTGACCACCAAATTACAAAAACTAGCGTACCAGCTCTAGTTCCAATTTTATCAACTATTCTTCCAGAAATTATGTAAGCAATAGTATAAGCAATTAAAAAAATATTTACAATATTGGCATAGTCATTATCTGTCATGCCCAAATCTTTTTGAATAGTAGGAGCTAAGGCAGATAAGGTTTGTCTATCTATATAGTTTAAAACAGCTGCTGCAAATAGTAAACCAACAACCCACCAGCGTAAACCTTTAATTTTTTTCATACATTTTATTTTGCCACTTATGCACATGCACTAAGTGATTTTTATTAACAACAATCGTTTTACAAATCCTTCTTTATTTTAATTGCCAAAAGGCATTATATTGCTTTTATAAACTGCTATCATAAATTACAAAACCATCCTTGTTTTCAATTACAAGTTTGGTTGTAGAAGTTATTTTCTTAACTGTAATTTCTGTACTTTCTCCAGGATTTAATGTTTGTAAAGAATGATTTCCAACCACATTTCCTGATTCGATAATTTTTAAGTTATGATTTGAAATGGTGTATGATGGAAAGCCAGCATTTGCAGTAATTGTAATTTTGTTTTTTAAAACAGCAACCTTTACAGGCGACAATTCTTTTTGAAAAGCTTTGTATAATTCTCGTGGTTTTCTATTTACATCTACAATACCCCAAGGTCGTGTGCCATCTTTATTGCTACCAGCAAATCTGCTTAAATAATCATTGAAACTCCAATAAGCAAAGCCAGTTACATAAGGGTGATTGTTAATTAATCCAACCAATCCTTTTAAATGATCTATTCTTACTTGTTCGTTTTTTACTTCATCGCTACGCATACCAGTTTCGCTAATAAAAATGGGTTTGTTAGGATATTTTTCGTGTAAAATTTTAATGTTTTTGTCTAAACCTTCGATAGAAGAATAGTTATTAAAATTTAGGAAGTCGCAATGCCTAAATGCATCGTGTGATAGTTTTAAGTTATTAGGATTAACTGCTGTGCCAATAGCAACAAAGGTCAAGAGTCTTGTAGAGTCTAATTGTTTAAAATTTTCTAGTTGTTCTCTAGTCCATTCATCGCCTTCTTGTGTCCAACTTGGATATTCATTTCCAGCACTATAAGCTATAACTGAGGGAGAATTCCAAAAAGCTTCTACCATTTCTTTCATTTGACTATAAAAGTCGTCTTTTACTTTTTGAGAAGTCATTAACACTGCACTAATTTGCCAATTGGGTACTTCGTTAACTAATAAATAGCCATGTTCATCGGCCCATTTAAAAAAATGTTTGCTAGGAGGGGTGTGGTTCATTCTTGCAAAAATCATGTTGCCATTTCGTTGCAATTCCATATCAATTTTTGCTAATTCAGCAGGCTCTGAAGAGCCATAAATTGGATGATCTGAATGACGATTTGCCCCAGCAACTCTTATTGGTTTTCCATTAAGTTTCAATTGTATGCCATCTACCTTAAATTCTCTTATGCCAAAATAGGTACTGTATTCATTGGTTGTTTTTTCGCTAAATGAAAGAAGCGTATTTACATCGTACAAATTAGGATTGTCGAAATCCCATAGCAATACATCACTAGAAGCAAACTCGTAATCTTGAATAATTTTTTGTGCAGAGAATGCTTTTATTAAAATAGGTTTTTGTACTGTTTTATTTAATACAATTGTTGCTTTGGTACTTCTATTAATGATGTTTGGCTGCACAGTAACCAACTCCTCTTTATTACTTTTATTTTCAACCCAAGTAATTACTTTAACACTTGCTTTACCAGTTGATAAATTTGGAGTAGCTTCTATTTTTTGGTTTTTGATGTATACTTTATTAGTAAGTAATAAATTCACATCTCTTGTAATGCCACCATATTCGTACCAAGGGAAAAATTGTGTAGAAGGATGATCACCCATTCTTGCTCCAGGAACAGTTAACTCAGTCCAAGAATTATCAACTTCAATCGAAATAAAATTTAATTGATTAGGTTTAATGTGTTTTGTAATGTTTACAGTGAAAGGAGTGTACCCACCATCGTGAAATGCAGCAATTTCGCCATTAACAAAAATTCTGCATTTGTAATAAACTGCTTCAAATTTTATTCTTACTAGTTTATCTTTTGCATCTTCGGGTAGTTTAAAAGCTTTTCTGTACCAAGCTTTTCCAACAAAGTTGTAACGTATATCTGTGCTCCAACAATGGGGTACATTTACCACATCAAACCTTGCAGCTGCATAACCATTTGAACTATCTTTTTCATTAATTTTCCAGGGCAATTGCCAACCTAAAACTTCGCCTCTGCTTAATGGGTCTAAAGCAAAATTCCACGAACCGTTAAGTGATATTTCTTGTGCATTAGCTTTATAGACTAATACAATTAAAATGAAGAATAGGTTACAAATTTTACGCATTGTACTTAACAATTAATAGCATCTTACTTCAAACAATGAAGCTGGTGCATGTGGGTTTGAATTAGAAATTTTTATTTTTAAATCTTTAGTTTGTACTGGTTTTTCTAATCTAATAGTTTGATGGGATAAATAGTTGTTTGATATGTTGCCAATCAAATTATTACTGCCATCGTACAACTTTACATCATCTGCACAAAATGCCATTTTATTTTCTGGATTAAGTAATAGTACAGATTCCAAAGGATGATCATAGTCGGCATCAAAAAATAGCTCTACTGAGTTAATTGTTTTTTCTTCATCCCAACCAATATGTATTTCAGCTTCTTTTTCATCATAATTAGCTACCCAAGCATTGGTGCTTTTTACTGGGCGTTGTACACCATTTCTTAAGTTATTTACATCAAAAGCTTTTAATGCAGGCGTAATTTCCAGTGCAATATTTTTACCTGCTGGTCTGCGTTGTGGGCACCAAAATTCAAAAGCTTCTACACCAATATCGCTTGGTGGCTCTTGTTTACCATAATTAGAAACAGCTGGATTAATAGCATTAAATACAGATACTACGCCAGAAATTCTTTTATCACTATTGGCCAATTCAACTTCCTCGTTTCTCATAAAGCACACAAAAGCATATTGTTCTTCTGAAAATTCATAATCAAACTCAACCGTGTATTTTGCTTCTCCAGTTTTTATTGCAAGTTCTTTGCTAGCAATGGTTATATCTGGTGTGTGGTTGCCAATTTTGCTGCTAACTCTCAACTCCACAGTAAGGGAAGTATCAGTAGTAGCTTTAGCCCAAAAACTAATGCTAGGCATTTTTTGTTTGCTTACAGGAAGCATTTGAGCTGTTGAAAATTTAAGACTTTGCCATTCGCCAGATACAGGAATCTCAGATAAAGATAAAGTTGAACTTGCTTGTAGTAAACTAGCTTGTTGTACTAAGTCTGCACCATCGTTCAAACTAAGGTTTGGTATATGTTGTCCTGTTTTTAATAAATCTTGTTGCAACTCTTTTATATGAGCTTCACCAACAGCTTTTGGGGTAGCATTGTATTTTTTACATAAGCTTGCAGCAATAGCAACAGCTTGTCCCACATGGGCACAAGTAGCCATTACCCTTGTGCTACCAAATGCAACGTGAGTAGCACTTATAATACGACCTGCTAAGAACAAATTGCTTATATTTTTACTATATAAACTACGGTAAGGAATACCATAAACTCCTTTGGAATGCCATTGATTACAGCCAGATTTATCACTAAACACACCATCTGCAGGGTGTAAATCTACGCTCCAGCCACCAAAAGCTACAGCATCTTCAAACACAGTTTGTTCAATAATATCTTGTTGCTTAATAATGTAGTCACCTTCAAATCTTCGGCTTTCTCTTTTGCCAGGAACATGGCCTACCCATTCTAAAGTAAGATTTTCAGCTTCGGGAAATTTACCACTGTTTTTTATGTAATCCCAAACGCCATACACCACTTTCCACAACTGCCATTTTATGTTTTCTGTTTCGTGAACTGTATCTAGCCTTCCACCATATTCAATCCACCACAAACGGCAACCAAAGTCTTTAGGGTTAAAGTTTTTAAACCTAGGTACTTCTTTAGTAACATCAATAGCAAATGAAGGAGGTATATATTTTACCTTTCTACCAGTATCTTTAGAGTAAAAATAAATTGAATGGCCAAGCAATTCTCCATACTCTTTTGATGGAGCAAATAGTTCTCCAAATTCTTCTTTAGATTCAGCCCCCATTCTAAAAGCAGCACCTGCTAAAAATCCTACTATTCCATCGCCAGAGGCATCACAAAAATAGGGTGCAGTTAAGTTGTACTGAATAGAGTTTTGAGAGCAGAAAGCTGTAACCGATTGTATAGTATCGGCATCTTTTTTCTCTACATCATAAACAGCAGTATTTAGTAATAATGTAATATTTGGTTGCTCGGCTACTTTTTCTAATAAAATTACATCAAACAGCAGTGGGTTTCCTTCTGGGTTTCTATGACCATTTTCTACTAAAATTTCATCAATTACACCACCTTCTCTTGCCCAACGATTGTTGTTGCCCATGTGAGAGGTTGCACCCAAAACCCATAATCTTACTTCGCTACTAGCATTGCCACCTAATACAGGTCTATCTTGTACCAAAATTACTTTAAGGTTAGCACGTGCAGCAGTTATAGCTGTACAAGTACCACCAAGACCGCCACCTACAATTACAAGGTCGGCATGGAGATTTTGTTGTTTTAAAGAACGTTTTATATTGTTGTTGTTGTCAACTATCATATTTAATTTTTATGTTAAGTAAGTTAAATGTGGGTTTAAGATTTAACTTTGATAAGATATGATTACCAATCTTGGTTTTGAACCATATTTGGATTATTTGCCATTTCTTGAATAGGTATTGGTAACACTTTATATTTATTTGGATTAGGATTATCCAAGAAATCAAAATCAGCAATTGGGCGACTATAAAAATCGGCAAGCGATTTTTTTGTATTTGGAACAATTACATCCCATCTTTTTAAATCAAACCAACGATGACATTCAAAAGCAAATTCTCTTCTTCTTTCTTGTCTGTATTTTGTTCTTAGGTCTGCTTGATCTGTGTAAGTTAAGGCTGCTAAACTTGTGCCTCCATGTGCACGTCTTACAGTATTTATTAAATCTAGAGCTGCATTTAAATTTGTAGTACCACCAATTTCAATTTGAGCTTCTGCAGTCATCATAAGTACATCTGCAAAACGAAGTAAAATAAGGTCGTCGCTAGCGTCATCACCAGTTGAATATTTCATTACAGAAGATCCAGTTAGTTTATTGGCAACTGTAAAGCTGCTTGTCGTGATTGCTCTTCTTGCATCTGAAGTTGATTCAAAAACCCTTGTTGCTGCTGGAGCATCTGTTGCATAATCTACAGTAGGAGCAGTGTATCTAAAAGTTCTAAAAGTCCAACCCATTCTAGTAAATGCTTGTAAGCTATTTGCTAATCCACTTGTACCTCTAATAAAGTAAATTCTTTCTCTGCAAAGTTGTTTGGTGCCTAAAGTTGCAGTAAAAATATTAGCGAAAGATGCATTTAAGTTTATATTGTATCTGCTTCTATTGTCAATTAAATCTTTTAATTCGTCAATTGCCAATTGGTTTCCTGAAACATCATTTAAAGGATAACCAGCCATGGTTAAATAAACTTTACCTAATAAAGTTTTTGCAGCAGCTACCGTAACTCTTCCTCCATTAGTGCTTGTATAAGCATATGAAGTGTCTAAAAAGGTTTTTGCATACTTTAAATCTTCAATTACATGATTATATACTGCTCTGGTTGCAGCTCTTTTTGGGAAAATATTGTTTGCAGTAATATCAGAAGGCTCAGTTTGCAAAGGAACATCACCAAACATTTGTACCAATCTAAAATGGTAGAAAGCTCTAAAAAATCTTGCTTGTGCTTGTGCTAAGCGTATAGTTTTTGGTCTAAATTTTACACTATCACTTGCAAATTTTATTACATTGTTTGCTCTGTTTATTACATTGTAAGATCTACTCCATGCACCAGCAATTACTGAATTTGTAGAAGTAAACGTCATCATATCCAATTGAGAACGTTCTGGCGTAAAGTTAGTATTGGTAGGGTATCCACCATCATCACTTATGGTTTCTAAAGGAAACATAATGGGTAATCCACTTGTTGCTTCAAACCTAGCGGCGTTGTATATTCCATCTACACTTGCATTAATGTCGTCTTCTGTTGTATAAAAATTAGAATTGGTAATTTGATCTTGCGGTACTTCTTCTAAAAATTTTTTACAAGATGATAAACTTAAAGTGGCTATTGCTATAATTAAAATATTCTTTTTCATATAATTTTTTTTAAAAGTATTAAAGTGTTACGGTAAATCCAAAACGATAAGCTAATGCTAATGGTGCAGAGCCATTATCTATTCCTCTAGTAAATCCTCTGCCACTAGATGCTCCAACTTCTGGGTTAAAACCACTGTAGTTAGTTATCATAAACAAGTTTTGAATGTTGCCATATACTTGTATATTTTGTACTTTTAGCTTTTTAATTATGCTAGCTGGCAGTTTATAGCTTAAACTAATATCTCTACATCTAAAAAAGTCGGCATTTTCAACAAAATAATCAGTTGATTCTCTTTGGTCTGCAGTTGTTCCTGCAACTACTGTTGTTGCTGTTTTATTTCTTTCTCTAATTTCTGCTGCTGTTTTAGGATCTGTTGTAGGATAAACAAACTGATATCTATTATCGTAAGCATCTTTTCTTACATTGTTTAAACCAGTCATTGTTCCCCAATTAATCATAAATTGGTTAAAAACTTGGTGACCATATGCAAAACTAAAATAAGCACTTAATTCAAAGTTTTTATAGCTTATGCTAGTATTAAAACCTCCAAAAGCCACTGGCACTGCATTACCAATCCAAGTTCTATCCATATCATTAAGCAATCCATCGCCATTGATGTCCATAAATCTTCTTTCGCCTTCTAAGGCACTGCGTCTTAAACCAGCAGAAGCAGTTGCAATTCCTAAACTATCCCACAAACCCATAGATTTTAAACCATGAAATGCCCCAACAGGTTGCCCTGTTTGCACTCTTAAAACTGGAATATTGTTGCTTAAAACCCCAGCAGTATAAAATTCGTTAGGGCTATCTGTTCTTAATTTTTCTACTAAGTTTTTATTGAAGTTTATATTTCCTTCAACATTCCATTTAAAATCTTTTTGGTTAATAATTTTTACACCAACTGTAATTTCTAAACCTTCATTGCTTAAAGTACCAATGTTGTCTAGCATGGTATTAAATCCTGTAGATGGTGATGTTTGTATTTGAAACAATAAATTTTTAGTTCTTCTTCTGTATAATTCAACAGTTGTATATACACGCTTATTAAAAAAGCTAAGATCTAATGCTACATTGGTGTTTGATGTGGTTTCCCAAGTTAAATTTGGATTTCCTAGTCTTGATGGAGAAAATCCTATGCTTTGAAAATTGTTTCCCCAAACTGAAAAATTAGGAATTAATGTAGATTGAGTTTCATAAGCAGATATCGCTTGATTACCAACTAAACCCCAACTTACTCTAAATTTAGCTTCATTTACCACTTTTCTAACTGATTTAAACCAATTTTCTTGTTCTAGTTTCCAAGCTAAACTAGCTGCTGGAAACAAACCAAATTTATTGCCATCTGTAAACTTAGAAACACCATCATAGCGAGCTGATAAGTTAACTACCATACTTTTTTTGTATAGATAGTTTACTTGTAAAATACTACCCACTAATTGATTACCAGAGTAAGATGATGTAGAAGATTGAGGTAAAGCAGCTCCTAAATTATTAAATCCAGTAATGTTGTTGTTAAAATTACCAACCACAACACGTTGTGAAGTTTGTGTAAACTTTTCAGCAGAAAAAACTAATGCTGTGTTGATGGTATGATTAGGACTTAATTTTTTGCGATAGTTAAAATTTACTTGGTATAAAACACTATTGTTTTGCGAGTTACCAGCATTAGCCTCTCCTCTATAATTTGTAAATGGTAAAGGAATATTGTTTGGAATATAGGTTTGAAGTAAAGATGTAAATTGATTTACACTTATTTTTCCTTGAATACTAAAATCATTATTAACTTTATAATTTAAACCTGCTGTTGCTAATATTTGTGAAGATGTGTTGGCGTTTCTTACCCCCCTTTCAGAAGTAATTAATAATGGATTTAATCTTCCTTGGCTAGTTTCAACGTCGCCTAAAGCTGCAAAAATTTCAGTTGGTGTAAACCTATTGTTGTAATAAACTGTTCCAAAAGTTGCACTAGCCAAGCTAGCATCACCAATGCCATATCTATAATCCCATAGGTAATTAAATCCTCCATCTGGGTTTAAAAGAGGGGTTGTAGGCGACCAGTTTAAAGCTCTTGATGTTAAAGTTTGTGTAGGGGTTCCAAATCTGTCTGTAGCTGTAATACCTAGCTTTACATCTAAAGTTAATTTTGAGGTTAATGGTACTTCGTAATTAATTCTTCCGCTATAACGTTTTAAGTAAGTGCCTGTTATTACCCCTTGTTGATCAAAGTATTGACCACTTACAAAATATTTTGCACCACCAATAGCACCACCACTTATGCTTATACTGGCATCTCGTGTTATCGCACTTCCTTCTAAAGCTGCTTGATGATCGTACTCTTGCAAATTTGCTATTTCTCTAGTTAAATATGGGGTATCGGCAGTATTTGTATTTGCACCTCTAAATTTTCTTAACGCCCAAGCTTCGTTGGCATAGTTGGCAAAATCTTTAGCACCTAAAATGTTTACTCTTCTTTGTGGAAGATTTACAGATTGGTTGTAATTAATAACAATTTTTGGTTTTCCAACTTTTCCTGATTTTGTAGTAATTACTACTACACCATTTGCACCACGAGAGCCATACAAAGACGTAGCTGCTGCATCTTTCAAAATTTCAATATTATCAATGTCGTTAGGGTTTAACATGGATAATGGATTGGCAGTTAGGTTATTTCCAAACAAACTGCTTATTTGGTTGCTACCATTTAAATTCATATCTGGTTGTTCAATTGGCACTCCATCTATTACATACAATGGTTGTGTTGAGCCTGAAATAGAGCTTATACCTCTAATTTCAATATTTATTCCACCGCCAGGTTCACTATTATTTTCCATAACGTTAACCCCTGCTGCACGCCCACCTAATATTTGTTGAAAGTTAGAATAACCCCCTTTATCTGCATTTTTTGGGGCAACAGTTGTAGTGGCAGTAGAAACATCGGGTCTTTTTTGTTGTAAATATCCAATTACAACTACTTCATCTTGTTCTTGAACTTTGGTTTCTAATGATACGTTTATGGATTTTGCATCTTTAACCAATACATCATAATCATTAAAAGCAACTGAAGTAAAAGTTAATGTTTCTCCAATTGCTGCTTTTATTGTAAAATTTCCTTTAGCATCTGTTTTTGCTAAAACCCCTGTTTTTTTTGCTTTAATAGTAACACCTTCAACCGGCTCACCTGATGAATTTTTTACAGTTCCGCTTACCGTATTTGTTTGTGCAAAAACATTAACTGAAAAGCCAATGGTTAATAGCAAAGTAGGGAAAACATAAGAAGGTTTAAGAAAAGCAACATACAATTTTACAAAAACGAGTGCAATACTCTTTTGTAGCAACATTAATGCCTTTGGTAGGTTCATATTTTTTGATTTTTGAAATGAGAAAAAGAGAAGAAAATAGTTGAGGCATTGATGCCCATACATTTTATAAAAATGTTTAAATTTCATAAGGTCTTTTTTTATTTTTAATCGTTAGTTTCTGTATCCAAAAAATTAACAAAACGTTTAGTTTGTAGTTATTTCCTATGATTTAAGATTAAGTCAAATCTTTTTGTCAATCGTTTGAATGTTTTTTCAGTTGCTAAAATTATGGAACTTTTTTTTAATTGTAAAAAAAAAATCAAAAAATTCAAAAATTTTCAAACGTTTGACTAAAACTAATCCTATTTTTGTTACTCAAGCTTTTATATTACTATAAATAAAAAGTTTCTTTAAATTCTAACGATAATGTTTAAAAAAGCTACATTAAAAGATATTGCCTCTGAACTTAATATCACCATTTCTGGTGTTTCTAAAGCTTTAAGTAATCATCCATCAATGAGTGAAGCTACCAAAAAGTTAGTAAAAGAAACCGCAAAAAAACTAAATTACCAACAAAACAAAATTGCATTATCACTTAAAACTGGCAAAAGCAATATCGTTGGCGTTTTAATACCTAGTGCTGAAAAATACTTTTTTGGTTCTGTGGTGCATGGTATAGAAAAAGTGATTAATCCATTAGGATATAATTTGTTATTGTTTCAAAGCAATGAACACGAAGACTATGAAAGAAGAGGCATTGATACTTTTTTACAATCTAATGTAGATGGAATTATAGCATCTATAGCCAAAGAAACCACACATTTTGATCACTACGAAGAAATAAAAAAAAGAAATATCCCTCTTATTTTATTTGATAGGGCTGAGGAATCTTTAGAGGCACATTCTGTAACCATTGATGATTATAAAGGTGGGTATTTAGCAACAGAACATCTTATAAAAAAAGGATATAAGCATATTGCACATATAGCTGGGTTGCAAAATGTTCAAATTTTTAAAAATCGTGTTAAAGGCTATAAAGATGCTTTAGCCGATTATAATATGTATTTTAACGACTCTATGATTTATTATGGAAGCAATTCTATAGAAAGTGGCGAAGAGGGAGCAAATGCACTATTAGCAGCAAACCAAAATATTGATGCCATTTTTTGTGTAGAGGATTTTACAGCACTGGGTGCTATACAAGCTTTAAAGCAACACAAAATTAAAATTCCAGAGCAAGTTGGCGTTATTGGTTTTGCCAACGAAACTTTTGATAAATATATTACCCCAAGCCTTACAACTATTGATCAACAAACTGTAAAAATGGGCGAAGAAGCCGCCAATCTATTTCTACAATTAAAAGATTTAGAAAGTGTAAATAGTAAAAAAGAAACAATTATTCTTCAACCACAAATTATTGAAAGAGAATCTACTAATAAATAGTTAAGGCTATTTATTTTTTTATACATTAATTCTATCGTTTAACTTAATAATAAAAAAAACACCATGCCCTCCAAAACACACTTCCATTTTTCTAAATTATTACTAGTACAACTTACTTTTTTGGTTTCTTTTTTTGGTTTAAAAGCAATTGCTCAAAAACCAAAACAACCCGAAAAACAAATTATTGAGCCTGCAAAAGAATGGCTCGATAATAAAGCCAATCCAATTAATGCACATGGTGGAGGTGTTTTGTATTATAATGGTATTTATTATTGGTATGGCGAGCATAAAATTCCTGGTAAATCTGAAGAGCAATTTGCCGATGGTGGTATTCATTGCTATACATCTAAAGACTTGGTTAACTGGACTGATGGAGGTTTAGTTTTGGGTGTAGAAAACAACTCCTCAAATTATGATTTAGAATATGGATGCTTAATTGAACGCCCAAAAGTGGTGTACAATGCAAAAACAAGAAAATTCTTAGCTTATTTTAAATTTTATCCTAAAGGAAATGGTTATGAGGTTGCTTATGTTGGTGTAGCTACAAGCGAAAGTCCTGCTGGTCCGTTTAAGTATAGTCACAAATTTTTAGGTCCTTCACCAAAAGGGTCAGGTGATTTTTCTATGTTTATTGATGATAATGGTGATTTATTTCATTTAGCTGTTCGTAAACCCGATAAGGCTTTCATTATTGCTAAAATGAGAGATGATTATATGCTTCCAATAGAAGAATACAAAGAGGTAAAAAATGTAGAACACCATACCGAAGCTCCAGCTATTGTAAAAATTAATGGTGTATATCATTTACTTGGTTCAGGATCTACAGGCTGGAAACCCAACATTGCTAGGTATTACACTAGCACTAATTTATATGGCCCTTGGAAAAAAGAAGAAAATCCTTGCAGTGGGTTTAATAAAGTGGATAGTTTAGGTATAGAAAAAACTTGGGGTGGTCAATCATCATTTATCATTAAAGTAAATGGATTAAAAGATGCTTACGTTGCCATGTTTGATGTTTGGAGACCAGAAATGCCAATTAAAGGAAGGTACATTTGGTTGCCAATAGTTATGAAGCAAAATAAGTTTGCAATTAGTTGGTTGGATAATTGGAATCTAGATTTTTTTAAACAGCAATCTCTTAACTCAAAAAAATAAAGAAAAATGAAAAAAAGTTATCATTTTTTCACAATTGTAATGATTTCGACCATACTTGTTAGTTGTAGCAAAGAGAATAACACTTCTCAAGTTTTGCCACAATATTCATTTGTAGATAAAGCAACGCCAACAACATCAAAGCCATTAATAAATGGTTCTACAACTTTGGATAAATGGCAATTGGCATTTTCCGATGAGTTTAACGACAACCAAATTGATACCTTAAAATGGACTGTAGAAACGTCTTATGTAAGGTATAATACTGATATTACAATACGATCTAGCGAAAATAATGTTGAAGAAAAAAATGGCAACATATACCTCGATTACTATAAGGCACCTGGGGTTGGTAGCAATTTATATTATGTTGGTAGATTTAATTCTAA
>JBMLOQ010000090.1:0-5533 GCA_049242885.1 Chitinophagaceae bacterium | reverse complement strand
AAAGTAAATTACTTTCCGATACAAAACTTACTAAAAATATAATCTAGTTGATCTTCATTGGTAACTTGCCCAGTAATGTTTCCTAGATAATGCAAGGCTTGGCGAATATCTAAAGCCAACAAATCTCCAGGAATATTGTTTTCTAATCCTTGTTCTATATCTAATAAAGCAGTACTTAGTTTTTGTAAAGCCTCAAAATGTCGTGCATTCGTAACAATAGTGTTTTCTGTATTTATATTGCCATGTACAGATTTTTCAATAAGTTGTTTTTTTAGCAACTCTATGTTAAGATTGTTTTTTGCAGAAATATACACTATGTCTGTATCATTTGGTGTATTGAGGTGCTGAATGCCATCTACTTTATTTGCTACTAGTAAGTAGGGCTTATTAAAACTTTGCATCCATTTAATTGAATCCGTTAATTCAGATTCACTAAAGTTGGTGTGATCGAAAATATATAAAATTACATCTGCTAAATTGGCTTTTTCATAGCTTTTACCTACACCAATTGTTTCAATTTCGTCTGTTGTATTACTTCTTATTCCAGCTGTATCAATTAGTCTAAATAAAACGCCATCTATATTTATTACTTCTTCAATGGTATCTCTAGTTGTGCCTGCAATATGGCTTACAATAGCTCTTTCTTCATTTAATAAAACGTTTAGTAATGTTGATTTTCCTGCATTTGGTTTGCCAATTATAGCAACTTGCACCCCATTTTTTATAACATTGCCTAAAGCAAAAGAACTTAGTAATTGTTGTGTGGTTTGATTAATTTTTTTTATGAGGGTTTTAAACTGAGTTCTATCTGCAAAGGCTACATCTTCTTGACTAAAATCAAGCTCTAATTCAATTAAAGCACTAAAGGTTAGCAATTCTTCTCTCAATGCTTTTAGTGTATTTGAAAAACCTCCTCTAATATTTTTTAAGGCAGTGTTTTTACTAGCTTCTGTATTGCTTGCAATTAAGTCAGCCACTGCTTCGGCTTGTGTTAAATCTAATTTGCCATTTAAAAATGCACGTTGTGTAAACTCTCCAGCTTTGGCAATTCTTGCTCCTTTATTACAAATGGCAGCAATGATTTTCTCTTGAATATATGGAGATCCATGGCAGCTAATTTCAACTATATCTTCACCAGTATAACTTCTAGGATTTTTGTATAAAGCAACTACTACTTCGTCTAAAGATTCTTTGTTTTCCTTCAACATCCCAACATGCAAAGTGTGCGACTGTTGCTTTAATAAATCTTTTGATGGAAATAAATCGTTTACAATTGTAATAGCCTTGCTACCACTTAATCTTATAACAGCTATTGCACCTAAGCCTGGAGCAGTTGCTAACGCTACAATAGTATCTTGCCAGCCTGAAATTGATGTGTACATTTTAGCAAAAATATATTTTAAAAGTGTAACATTGTGATAGAATAATTAATTGTGAAAATGAAAAAA
This sequence comes from Chitinophagaceae bacterium, assembly GCA_049242885.1. Lineage (GTDB taxonomy): Bacteria > Bacteroidota > Bacteroidia > Chitinophagales > Chitinophagaceae > CAIVPM01. The sequence continues at coordinate 4,085 of JBMLOQ010000090.1, read as the reverse complement.
CTATTTTGTACAGGTTGTTTAAGTTTGATGTTGGTTTTTTTTGCGAATGCTCAAAAAATGAGTAATAGTTTATTGTTACAATTTAAGCAATACATTACTGGGGATTTTAATAATCAAGAACAAGTAATTGCAGAATTAAAAAAAGGAAAGCAAATCCATCCTTTAGCTTTACATGTGAATAGAGAATTTACAAGAAAAATTAGTGAGATACCCGATAGCATGAAAGGTTTCTTTTTATTAGAAGAGAGTTATTACTTAAATGAAAATAAACCGCTTGACATTAAACCTTATTTGTTTTATTTTTCTCAAGCTTCAATACATAGCATTAATTTACAAGTTTTTCAGTTTCCAGTTTCGGTTCCAAAAGAAAAAATAAGAAATGATAATGATAGTTTGAAAATTAGTTTTAAAAATCTAATTCCATCGCCAACATTTAAAGGGGCTACATATACTTATGATGCCATAAAAAAAAGTTTCGAAACTGTTAGTAAAAATATTATTAATAGCTCATTAACTTTTACTTTAACCGAATCTTTGCAAAGAGATATTTTATATGTAATGGAATTGTTAGAAAAAGATGGAAAATCAATTACAACTTATAACACACCAATTATTTATAAAAGAAATAAGTAGATTTTGTTTTTAGCCATTAGTAGAAATTACTAGCTAATCATCTAGGATAAATAAACTAGCAATATTCCTGTATTCTTGCACCAAATAATGAATTTATGGATATAATAAAAGCAATAATTATTGCAGTTGTAGAAGGCCTTACAGAGTTTTTGCCAATTTCTTCAACCGCTCACATGAAAATTACTAACCCTATAATTGGAGTGCAAAACAATGCATTTACCGAGTTGTTTGAAGTAGTAATACAGTTGGCTGCCATACTAAGTGTAGTAACTATTTATTTTAAAAAGTTTATAGACTTTAAAAAAATTAGTTTTTATTACAAATTAGCAATAGCAGTAGTTCCAGCACTTATTGCTGGAGCTTTACTTAAAAAGCATATTGATGCTGCATTAAGTAATTTGTGGTTTATAAGTGGTGTAATGATTGCAGGTGGAATTGTTTTGTTATTCATTGATAAAGTTTTTAAAAGCCCTACTATTTCTACTGAAGAAGAAATGAGTTATAGTAAAGCTTTTGTAGTTGGTTGCTTTCAGGTTTTGAGTATTATTTTTCCTGGTTTAAGTAGAAGTGCTAGCACAATTATTGGTGGTATGAGTCAAAAATTAACTAAAAATTTAGCTGCTGAATTTTCCTTTTTTTTAGCAGTGCCTACCATGTTTGCAGCAAGTGCAAAAAGTTTGTTAGATGTTTATAAAGAAGCCCCTGAAGTGTTGGTTAAAGAAAATTTTGTTACACTTGGTGTTGGTGCACTAGTTAGTTATTTGGTTGCACTAGCTGCCATTAAATTTTTTATAAGCTATGTTCAAAAAAATGGATTTAAAATGTTTGGTTGGTACAGAATTGCACTAGGTATTATTGTAATGATTTGCTTGTATAAAGGATGGATTGTGAATCAGTAAAACAAATTAAACAATTAAATAAATGTATTTTTAAAAAAATTATTTATATTTTTTTAAGCGGCTATAACTATTGTGTATAAAGGGTTGTAGCCGTTTTTGATTTTTATAAATTTTTACTTTTAAAAAATAAATTTGGTGAATTAAAAAACTTCTCTACAATTTTGCAATATCAAATAATAAAAAAAATGCAACGCAATATTTTACATATAGAACAAAAAAATTGGTTTAGTTCTCCTCTAGGCGACTATACCATTTGTGGGGCATTTTATGTGGATTTATAATCTTAAAAACTAGTTATAAAATTGCAAGCCTCACAACAAAATGTGAGGCTTTTTTAATTTCAAAAAAATGATAAAAAAAATTAGAAATAATTATATAAAGCAAAATAGTAATTGTAAAACAAGTTGTATGCAACCGTTTTATAATGAAAATAAAAAATTTAAACGACTGATTAATTTCGAAAAACCTTAGCCAATATTTTGGCAAGGAGGTATGAAGCCCAGTCGTTTGTAAAAACAGATTGGGCTTTTTTTATGGCCTTCAAAATTTTAAAAATTAAAAGATGAAAACAACAAATAGAATATTTGAACGATTATACAGGGTGTACATAAAATGTAAATTATGGGTGTTAAGTATCGCTCTTTTTCAAAAAAAAGATAAACCAGCTTTTGGAAATGGTTACATTGACGCTAAGTTGTTTTATTTAAATAGGTTTAAGAAAATACCATCAGTTACTGAAATTTGTGATGTTAGCCTAGAAGAAGTAATAGCATTGATTAAAACTGAAATGTTCGGTAAAATAAAAAGAAAATATAATTACAATTCTTTTGAGTGGGAGAAAAATAGATTGGGTTTTGAAACAATAGTTTTTGAGTTAGAAAGCAAAATAGTTATTTGGTTAGGATACGATGACGTGTTTATTTATCATCAATTTTCATATAACAAGATAGTGAATCAGATGATAGAAGAGTTTAAAAAACATAAAGCTGCTGCAAAAGAGGAACCCTTTGAAATGAATATCATTACTTTAAACAAAGGAGAACTTGAACTAAAAGCAATAGAAATTAATCCACAAGAACTTGATATTGATACTTATTACAATGATGATTTTAAAGCGATAGATAGTATTATTAAAGAGCGTTTGAATAAAGAAAAAGATAAAGGAATTGTTTTACTACATGGCTTGCCAGGAACAGGAAAAACAACCTATTTAAGACATTTAATAGGTACTTTAAAAAAGAAAGTAATGTTTGTGAGCTCTAGTGCAGCATCAGATTTAATGAACCCAGTTTTTATGGATTTGCTAATAGATAACCCAAATTGTATTTTGATAATTGAGGATGCAGAAAATGTAATTATGGATCGAAGATTTAGTAGCCAAAGTAGTGTAAGTAATTTGTTAAATATTAGTGATGGCTTAATGAGTGATTGTTTAAATGTTCAAATTATTTGCACATTTAATAGTGAGATTAGCTACATTGATAGTGCCTTGATGAGAAAAGGTAGATTAATTGCTAAATATGAATTTGGTAAGTTAAGTGTAGAAAAAGCAAATAAACTCAGTAATCATTTAGGCTTGAATAATGTAATTACAAAGCCACTAACACTAGCAGAAATTACCAATCAAGACGAATCAAATTATGAAGTTAAACAACATGCTGTAATTGGATTTAGAAGAGATTTGGTTTATGCAAATTAATCGTGCTGTTTTTTAATACATTTATTTTACTTGTTTCAAATATTAGTTATTAAAATATAGCTAAGTAATTCCCATCTTCTAATGGCGTAGGATATCAAGCTTTCTACTTGATGATGCGAGTTCGAATCTCGTTGGGAATACAAAATGTTGGCTCTAGCTTATGTGGTAAAGTGCTACACTGTGAATGTAGAGAAAAGGGTTCGAATCCCAGAGTCAACCAAAAGTAAAAGATATTGAGTTTCAATTAGTCAATACAACTATTAAGGTGCTTTGGCAGAGGTGGTTTTATGCACTGGTTTGAAAAGCCAGACAGCAAGGTTCGATTCCTTGAGGTACCACAAAAAAAATTTATAATTAAAAATGTTTACTTAAACAAAAAGGAGGTATGATGTGCAACAATGGAGAAGGTTTGATGGAACCAGAATTCATCATAATATTGAAGATGAAGTAAAACAAATTGTAGCAAAAGAATTGCAACAAGGCAACCAATTACAAGTGTGTATAGGAACTGATAGCCAAGTAAGAGGCAGTAAAATAAATTTTGCTACAGTAATTGTTTTTAAAAGAAAAAGTAAAGGTGCTTTTATGCTTATTCAAAACGAATGGCTACAACGCAAAATGGCTATTAAAGAAAGAATGTTGTACGAGGTAAGTAAAAGTATTGATATAGCTTTTAAACTATCGCCTTTGCTTATTGAATTTGATATTGATATGGAAGTTCACGCAGATATTAATACTAATCCAAATTTTAAAAGCAATACTGCATTAAAAGAAGCTATGGGTTTTATTATGGGTATGGGATTTGCCTTTAAAGCAAAACCACAAGCATTTGCAAGTACAAGTTGTGCAAATAA
>JBMLOQ010000089.1:9667-12609 GCA_049242885.1 Chitinophagaceae bacterium | reverse complement strand
TCAATCATCAATTGTATTATTAGTTCACTAATTAGGCTTTAAAGCAATTTAGAATTACAACTCTAAGTATTTGTAGGGTGTTATTTAAGAAGAATTGTTCTATATAAGATACTATTAAAAACTTAAGTTTTATGTGTATAGTGCAACTAAAAGATGATTGGTATATAGTCTTGGGGACATTTGCCCTACTAATTTCTCAGATAATTGTAATACACAAATCTACTGATACTTACAAATGTGTAACATCACCAAAAAATACAATTAATTGCTATTTGTTTTATGAAAAAATTAGTAAGAAAAAAATAGTTGTATTACTACTATTCTATGCTTTGCAGAGATTTAATTACTTTGTGGATTTATCTAAAATGTTGTAAAACTCATTGCAAAAACTTTACAAATATTTTAGGTTTCTAAAGCTATTGATTATTAGCTTCATTTTTCTTATACCATTTATACCCAATAATAATCATAATTGCTAAAGGCATAAACATTAAGTAAAGAATTGCAAGGTTTAAATCTTTAGCAGGTCCATCGCCCAATTGATTAGCTGTTTTGGTACAAATACTACATTGAGAATTGGCAAAAAGAACAAGCAAATTTAGCACAACAGTAGTAGATATTTTTTTTACCCATTTCATGCTGCAAATATAAATTGAGTAAAGCATTTATATGTTTACCAATTGAAGAATTAAGCTAAAATTGTTACAAGCACATTAATTGACTTTAAACTACCAAAATGATCTACATGCAATTGCAAAAACAAAATCATGGCATCAAGTAATTGTTTTCGAACTTGTTTATTTAGCTTAATACTATCTAATTCATCTTTACTATTTAGTAAATTAATTGTTGAAATTAAACTTGCTAATTCATCTTCTACAAAATAGGAATGACTAGGCGTATTAGCTACAAAATTTCCTTCTTTAATATCAAAAACATTTTCTGTTGCTGAGTACTGACTATCCACACCAAAACCCAGCAAAGACGACCATTGCAGGCAAAAGAAAATGGGCAAATTAGCCGTTTGAGTTGGTGTAGCTGTATCGCAAAACTCTATTGTTTGCTCCAATAAATTGTACAACTCAGGGTTGGCTTCTGTTTGTTTAATGGTATGTAAAACAATTTCTATTACAACACTAATTACTGCATTTTTAACAACTTGTTGTTGTAAGTTTTTAGGTATAAATGCAAACTGATATTCTTTAATAAATTGAATATTTTTTTGTGTGTGATGATACACAACCACATCTAAAATATTTCCTACTAAAAAATAACTTGCTTTACTGCTTTGTTTTTTACTCGAGGTTCTGATACCTTTTACAATATAAGTTTGTAAGCCAAACAATGCTGTATATGCTGTTACAATAAGGCTGGTATTGCCATAAGCAACAGCCCTTAGTATAATTGCTTTTGTATGAAATGTAGAGCTACTCGTATTAAAAAATTAGCCACAAAAATGCAATAAAAAAGCCTACAAAAAATGTAGGCTTTTTTATTACTTCACTATTTTTTATCTAGCATCTGCCATATCAGGAATTTCTGTAACCTTATAAGCTCCTGCATCTAATTTAGCTTTTGTTTCGCTAAATGCAATAAGTGTTTGTTCAATATCTGCATCTGTATGTGCAGCACTTGGTATTAAACGGTAAATTATATGTCCTTTTGGAATTACAGGATAAACCACAATACTTGCAAAAACATGATAATTTTCTCTTAAATCCATACACATTGCAGTAGCTTCCTCAACACCCCCTTTCATATAAACTGGAGTAACTGGTGTATTGGTTGCACCAATATCAAAACCACGCTCTTTTAAACCAGCTTGCAATTTTAAGGCATTGCTCCATAGCTTATCCTTAAGTTCTGGCATTGTACGAAGCATATCTAATCGTTTTAGATTGCCTACAACAATTGGCATTGGTAAACTTTTAGCAAATATTTGTGAACGAATATTATAACGAATATAATCTACAATAATTCTTGGACCTGCCATAAATGCTCCTATGCTTGCCATACTTTTTGCAAAAGTGCTAAAGTATAAATCAATCTCTTCTTGGCAACCTTGCTCTTCACCTGCTCCTGCTCCTGTTTTACCTAAAGTACCAAATCCATGAGCATCATCAACCATTAATCTAAAATTAAACTGGCTTTTTAAAGCAGCAATTTCTTTAAGCAAACCTTGATCTCCTGCCATACCAAAAACACCTTCAGTAATAACTAAAATTCCACCTGCTTTTTGGTTTTCTATTAAGGTAGTTGCACGCTCAAGTTGCTTTACTAAATCTTCAAGATTATTGTGTTTATAAACATATCTATGACCAGGGTGCAATCTTAAACCATCAATTATACAAGCATGGCTTTCAGCATCGTAAACAATTACATCGTGCCTTCCACAAATTGCATCAATAGCACTCATAATGCCTTGGTAACCAAAGTTCATTAAAATAGCATCTTCCTTAGATACAAAAGCAGCAAGTTCGGCTTCCAACTGTTCGTGGTAGTTACTATTTCCACTCATCATTCTTGCTCCCATAGGCAATGCTAAGCCAAATTGTTGTGCAGCATCTGCATCAACTTTTCTAATTTCTGGATGATTGGCTAAGCCTAAGTAATTATTTAAACTCCATACAATCATTTCTTTTCCACGAAACTTCATTCTACTTCCAATTTCACCTTCAAGCTTTGGAAAAGCAAAATATCCATGAGCTCTTTCTCTATGCTGACCAATTGGGCCATAATTTTTTACCAACTTTTCAAAAATGTCTGCCATGTTGTTATTTAATATTTAATATGTGATATTTATTATTGATTGATTGATTGATTGCGATTTGTTAATTGACTTTAAATATAATTACCATTGACTAATGACTTTATGACTAATGACCATTAACTATTGACCTTATGACTAATTACTTACAAAACGATGCAAAAATAGCTTTTTA
>JBMLOQ010000089.1:2531-9567 GCA_049242885.1 Chitinophagaceae bacterium | reverse complement strand
TAACTATTGACCTTATGACTAATTACTTACAAAACGATGCAAAAATAGCTTTTTAGGGCTTTATTGCCAAAGCAAATTATTGATGCTTAAGTTGTTGCATTATTTGTTGGTATTCTTCCCAAATTTCTTTTACAATAATGGCTGCTGGTTTTATTGAATGTATAGAAGCAGCTACTTGCCCTACTTCTAATTCACCTTCAATTAAATCTCCCTCAAACATGCCTTTTTTGGCACGCCCACGTCCGAGAATTGCATTTAATTCTTCGGGCGTTGCTCCTTTGCTTTCAGCTTCAGCAATATCATTATAAAATTTATTTTTTAGAAGTCTTACAGGTACAGTTTTTTTCATTACCAATTGAGTATCACCCTCTTTTGCATCAATCACTAAATCTTTAAATGACTGATGACTGCTTGCTTCTGGCGAAGCCAAAAATCTACTACCTATTTGCACTCCACTTGCACCCAAAATTGTAGCTGCTAACATTTGTTTACCTGTTGCAATACCACCTGCTGCAATTACAGGAATTTTTACTGCTGCAATAACTAATGGAACTAAAACCATTGTAGTAGTTTCTTCACGACCATTGTGGCCACCTGCTTCAAAACCTTCAGCTACAACAGCATCGCAGCCAGCATCTTCGGCTTTTTTGGCAAATACACTGCTACTTACAACATGTACAACTTTTATTCCATGGCTTTGAAATAATTTGGTGTATGTTTTTGGGTTTCCTGCACTGGTAAAAACTATGGGAATTTGATTATCGATGATGGTTTTAATATGACTTTCAACATCGGCATAGAGCAATGGAATGTTTACACCAAAAGGCTTGTTGGTGGCTTCTTTACACTTATTGATTTGCTCCTGTAAAATATGAGGATACATGCTTCCACTGCCTAGCAAACCCAAACCACCAGCATTGCTTACAGCACTAGCCAATTGCCATCCACTAGCCCATATCATACCACCTTGTACAATAGGAATTTGTATATTGAAAAGGGAAGTTATCATGCAGCAAATATAAAAGAATGTTAATGTTGCTGTTAGCAACATTAACATTCTTCGAGGCTACAATTAATTTTGAAGAGTAAATAAACTTGTCTTACAAAGAAAAATAACTATCCAAAAAAGAAAAGAAATTACTCCACTTTAGTAACCTTAATTACATTGGTAGGTAAGTGCATGTGAACTGGAGTGCTTCCTGTATTTACAATTACATCGCCAGTTTTTATAAATCCTCTTTCTTTTAAAATATTAATTTGATCGTTTACAATTTCGTCTAAACTTTCTTCTTCACCATAATAAAAAGCCCTAACGCCCCAACTTAAACTTAATTGATTTACAAGACTACGTTCTTTTGTGAATATATATAAAGGAGATTGAGGACGATAACTACTAAGCATAAAACCAGTGTAACCACTTTGAGTCATACCAACTAAAGCAGTAGCATTTACGTCTCTGCTAATTTTACAAGCATTATAGCAAATAGCGTCACTTAAAAAACTTGGGCTGTGAGGCTGAGGTTTCAAATCTTCTTCTCTATTGTAGCGATATTCAGTAGCTTCTACTTGTTTTATAATTTTTACCATTGTTTCTACCACCAAAGCTGGATGATTACCAGTAGCAGTTTCACCACTAAGCATTACAGCATCAGCACCTTCTAAAACGGCATTGGCAACGTCTGTAATTTCACTACGGTTTGGCTTGCTTCTATCTATCATGCTTTCCATCATTTGTGTTGCCACAATAACTGGTTTTGCACGGTGAATACATTTACGTATCAACTCTCTTTGAATACCAGGAACTTGCTCTACAGGTAATTCTACACCTAAATCTCCACGAGCAACCATTATGGCATCACTTTCAATAATAATATCTCTAATATTTACTAATGCTTCTGGCTTTTCGATTTTTGCTATGATTTTAGTTTTACTTTTTTTCTCGTCTAACTTATTTCTTAGAATTACGATGTCTTTTACATTTCTTACAAAACTTAAAGCTACCCAGTCGAGTTTTTGTTCAATAATAAATTCTAAGTCAACCAAATCTTTATCTGTAATTGCAGGCAAAGAAATTTTAGTATCAGGCAAGTTAATTCCTTTTTTAGAAGATAATACACCACCTAATTTAACCTCTACTTTTACGTCTTTTTCTTTTGTAATGCCAATAACTTTTACTTCAATTTTACCATCATCAATCATAATGGTATTTCCTACTTTTACATCACCAGCAAGATTAGGATAGCTTACATAAATTCTTTCTTTAGTACCGATACACTTTTCATTTGTAAAAGTTAATACATCACCAATTTCTAAAGGCAACGCATTGTTTTCAATTTCGCCAACTCTTAGTTTTGGACCTTGCAAATCGCCCAAAATAGCTATATTGAATGGATGTGTACTGTTTATAGTTCTAATATGCTCAATAATTTTAGCCTTGTCTTCGTGTGCACCATGAGAAAAATTTAATCGAAAAACATTAACCCCAGCTTTTACAAGGTCTAATAATTTTTCGTAAGTATCACAAGCAGGACCTACGGTTGCCACAATTTTTGTACGATGTGCTACATGTTCTATTCCTGCTGATTTATCCATTTCTTGGTGTAGATATTTTGATAAGTTTTTGCTCATATAATTAATTTATTATTTCTGATTTATTGATTGGGGTTTATACGATCTTTAAATTTTTGTCCTTTAATATTAGATTTGTTAAGATACCTTATAAAATTTGCAATATCTTTTGCCAAATTTTGAAATTCTACACTTAATTCTTTTACATCATTTTCTAACCAATATTCCATATCAATTCCTCTAACTAATTGACTTCTAGTTTCTCCAGTTGAACCTTTAGCAAAGCTTAAGAAGTTAACAAACTCTAATCTACTATCTCTTTCAAATCCTTCTGCAATATTATCCATAACAGAACCAGATGATGATATGATTTGAGAAATAAATCGAAAATCGGTTTTGGGTATTTTTAATCTAGCTAAACTAATTATTTGCTTGTTTAAAACTCTTGCTTTTTTAAATATTTTTAAATCTTCAAAATTTGTAATCGTAGCCATAATTAGAAATTAAAAATCAATAATTTATAATTCTACGACGCCAAAATTTTTACAATTTTCATCCACTCTTGTCCAATTTTCTGTTTTTCTTTAACTGCTTTATCCAAAGGAGTGTAATGTATTTTATTATTAATAACACCAACCATTACATTATTCCTTCCAATCAATAAGCTTTCTACTGCATAATAACCCATGTGACTAGCAATTAATCTATCGTGGCAACTTGGAGATCCTCCACGTTGAATATGACCTAAAATGCACACTCTTATATCTGCATTTGGTAGTCTATTTTTCATAATAGCTGCTAAAGCATTACCATCGCCAAACTCACCACCTTCGGCTACCACTACTAAGTTTACTAATTTTTTACGCTTTTCTTTTTCGGTAAGATTTGCAATTAATTCTTCAATATCAGTTTTTGTTTCAGGAATTAAAATATTTTCTGCTCCTGTTGCAATTCCACTATGCAATGCAATGTATCCAGCATCACGACCCATTACTTCTACAATAAACAATCTATCGTGTGCATCCATAGTATCACGTATCTTATCAATAGCATCAACAGCTGTGTTTACAGCAGTATCAAAGCCAATGGTAAAATCAGTTCCAGCAATATCTTTATCAATGGTACCAGGTAAACCTATACAAGGAATATCATATTCGTTACTAAAGGTTTGAGCACCTTTAAAACTACCATCTCCACCAATAATTACTAGCCCATTAATACCATGTTTTGAGAGATTTTCAAAAGCAATTTTTCTTCCTTCTGGAGTTAAAAAAGCTTTACTACGAGCTGTTTTTAAGATGGTTCCTCCCCTTTGAATAATATTGGCTACACTTCGGGAGTTTAGTTGCACAATATCATTTTCAATTAAGCCCGTATATCCTCGATATATTCCAAAAACTTCAAGTCCATTATACAATCCAGTTCTTACAACCGCTCTTACAGCAGCATTCATTCCTGGAGAGTCACCACCTGAGGTCATTACTCCAATTTTTGTAACCTTTTTATTTGCCATGCCCTATAAACAATTTTTCTTAATATATATGTTAATAATACAAATGTGTGTACAAAGTACACTAAGCCGTAAAAATAGGGGGAAATTTTTAAATACAAGATGATGTAATTATTATAAAAAAATGGGGTGCAATAAATTGCACCCCATTTTTACTATTCTTAGTTTGAATTATTGTTTTACAAAAATTTGAGATTTTGTTTCACAACCTTCATTACAAATTGCTTGTATAGAATATGTACCTTTTGCTAATGCTTTAATGTTTAATTGTAAAACATTATCGCCACTAACAACATTTCTACTGTTTTGTACTACAACTTTTCCGTTAATGTCCATTACTCTAATACTTAGTAATTTATCACTAGGAGAAGCAATTACCAAATTTAATACATTAGATGTTGGATTTGGATAAACACCATTAATACTAAGTGTTGTAGTTTTTAAACCACGCATTAATACAATGTTGCTATAACTAAATTTGCCATCATTATCTAATTGTTTTAAACGATAATAAGTATTGCCTTTGAATGGAGCAAAATCTGTAAAGCTATACTCTGTGTTAGATGGTGTTGATAACACATTTTTACTTGAAACATAATTAATTTCAGCAAAATTTACGCCATCAATACTTCTTTCTAACTGATAGCCTTTAGAGTTGAATTCATTAGTAACAATCCAATTTAATTTATTACCATTAGCAGTTTTAACTCCTGTAAATGAAAGTTTAGTATAAGGCAATACATTATCTGTACCACCAGCTATTGCAAATTCACTAAAGCCACTCATACCTGTTCTTACAACTACTGGAATAGCCAAAGTACCTGAATTAGTTCCTGCTGTTCCATTTAAACTCCACGTAGTGCCATTTGTAGGACGTTTTACGCTTCTTAAAGTGGCTAAAGTTTGAACATTAGCAAATTTTCTACCAGTTAAACTTAAAGTATAAACTCCACCAGTAATAGTATCATTATCAATTCTCCAGTATCCTTCTGTTGCTACTTTATCTAAGTTTTGCCCAGCATCATTTAATGGCAAACCTGTAAATCCTGGATTAGTATTTATGAACTCAGCAGTAAGAACACCACCTTTATTTGGAGCACCTGTAAATTCTACTCTTGCCATTTGTATGGTATCTTTTCCAACTGGGAAATCTCCTGTAGTTCCACTATTAGTAGCAGCACCAAACCATCTTCCAAATTTACCTCTAATAAATCCGTTAGTGTATGTTAAAGTACCTCTGCTAGTTACAGAAGTTCCTAATACTAATGCTCCACCACCTTGGTTATTTAAAATACCATTGGTAAGTGTTAGAGTACCACTAATACCACCTGTTTGTGAAGCATAATTACCAAATGTATTGGCTAGTGTTACTCCATTCGCATGAGAATTATTTAGAATCATGCTAGCAATAGTAGCGGTAGAGCGAAGTGAGGTTATTGTAAATGTAGCACCAGTGCCCGTTCCACCAGTTACAGATGCTGGGTAAGTAGGCTCAATTGTATAATCTCCCATATTACTTACAATAGCACTTGTAATTGCACCTGTACCATTAACATTTGTAACTCTTAAAGTAAGCGGTGCAGAAAAAGTTCCACCAGCAAGAGTAATTAAATCACCAATTGTGTATCCTGTTCCTGGAGTTGTGGTAGTGAATGTTGGGAAATTGTTTCTAAACCTACCAGTACCAGTAATGCTTTGAGCATTGGCACTCACTCCAGCGGTTCCACCAACAAAAGTTCTACAGTTTATAGCAGATGAACTAGCAATTACCCCATTATTAACTAAATTACCACTTAAATTTAAATCAAGACTTGAAAGCAAGTGTGACCCACTAGTTACGGTTAAAGTACCTGTAATTCCAGAGTTAAACTGTGTAATATTCAAAGCTCTTGCTGCATCGCTACCTCCATTTACAGTAATACTACCAAAACCCAATCTATAACCACCGGCAAATTGGTTTTGCAAAAATCCATTACTTCCATTACTCAAATGATTACTCGCTCCATCACCATATTGCAAAACATGTGCAGGAGCAAAGTTTGCAGTTACACTACCCTGATAATGAAAAGCATTACCTCCAAATCTGTGTGGATCTACTATGGTTAACGTACCTCCTGTAACATTTAAAGTACCTGTAGAATATGCTGTAGCACCTCCTATTGCAAATAAATGTGTACCACCTGGAACACTACCATTATTAGTTCCATCATTTCCATCTATAGTTAAATTTCCACCACTCATTGTAAAGTTACTACCACTATTAAAGAACATAAATCCATTATGTGTGATATTAGTACCAGCATTTACAGTTAAAGTACCTGTAGAAGCAATATTAAATGCATTTCTACCACCCCCAGTGTTTCCAACAACTAATGCTTTTGGTCCACCAGTTAGTGTACCTGCAGCTCCAATGTTAATACTATATGCATTATAAGGAGCAGCCGCAGCTCCATCCAAGGTTACATTAAAGCCAACAATATTTACACTATCAGTTGACGTAGGTATTGTACCACCAGCCCAAGTAGCTCCATCACCCCAATTACCACTTACTATTGCATTTTTTACTAATGGGGTACCTAATACGATTACGTTAGCAGTTGAATCATTTAAGCTATTGCCATCACCACTTAAAGTAATGCCACCTTTTAAAGTATAAACACCCAAACTGCTAAAATTAGCGGCAGTAGTAATTGTTACATCTTGAGTTGATGTGCTTGTAATTCCACCAGTATTTAACGTAGTTGTATAGTTGACACTCACACCACTTGGGTTAGTAAGTCTAACACCAACAACAGCATTGTTTGTTGCAAAATCAATAGGTGCTGTACCTACATTAGTTATTTTTAAAGTAATAGTACCGCTATTAGTAACTTGTAAAGCACCAACTGGAGCTACAAAACTTGTTGCTGCAGCATCATTAGCTGGAATTGTTATTACGGCAATATTATCTAATCCAAT
>JBMLOQ010000089.1:0-2431 GCA_049242885.1 Chitinophagaceae bacterium | reverse complement strand
AACTCTTGTGCCACCACAAGCATCAATCCAAGCATTTTCAAAACTTTCCATAAAAGGTAAAGTTGCATAAGTTGGTGCAGACATAGCAACCCAAACAGGACGAGAAAAAGAATCTAAACCACTAAATGAACAAGAAATTTTTCTTCTATATCCTTTCGACTCAATTTGTGATGTAGTTAATGTTAAACTTGTTGCACCAGGAATATCTATCCAAGCTCCTCCTGCAATACTATCTTGCCATTGAGTAGTAATACCTGCTGGCTGAGTATTTGAACCAGTAACTGATAAGGCAAAAACTGCATTAGCACAAGCAACAGCTGTATTTGAAACAGTAACACCACCACTTGGAGTTCCCACACAATTCGTTAAAGTAATTACGCTAACGTTATCTAGTCCAATATCTGTTGAACCAAAATCACCTTTAGCTAAAAATCTAATAATTGTATTAGGAGATGAGGAATTAAATTCCCATATTTTTTGAGACCAAGCTGTTCTAATTCTTATAGTATCTTTTGCAAAATCTACAGGGCTAAATGTTGCACCGCCATCTGTAGAAAATGTAATTTGTAAAAAATCACTTCCACTTGTGTTAATATAATCGAATGTTAGCCTTTTATCTGAACTACCTGCTGAACAATCTACATGTAAATCAAATAAACCAATTCTTGATGATTGATAACTGTGAAAACGAGCAGAGAAAGTACCTTGAGAAGCAGCAGGCGTATAACCACCTGCAGTGCTAGTCCAACCATTATTTACATCATCATTTCTTCTCCAACTACTATCTGTTGTTAATGGATTGTTTCTCCAGCTATTATTTGGAACAACTCTTGTACCTCCACATGCATCAATCCATGTATTTTCAAAACTTTCGCTAAAAGGTAAAGCTGCATAAGTTGGATTAGTAATTGAAACTTTTATTGGTGTTGAGAATGAATTATCACTTCCATTACAAAATATCCTTCTACGATATGAGGTAGTAGTTGCAGGTGTAATATTTAGTGCTTCATTTGTTTCGCCTGTAATGTCATTGAAAACACCACCACCTGTGCTATCTTGCCATTGGTAAGTTAAACCAATTGCTCCAGAAGTTGCACCAGTAACATTTAAGCTAATTGCTATACCTGGGCAAGACAAGGTTGTATTAGATGTAGTAGTTCCGCCCAAAGGAGTGCCACTACAATTATTTGGTGGAGTAAAAGTAAAAGTTGTTCCACTTGCTGGAAAAACTGATGGGCTTATGGTACATGTAGCATTGTTTAATGTACCTCCTGTTGTAGATGCCCAATTAGTTGTTGTAGTTCTATTATTAAAAGTTGCATTTGTGCTTCCACGTAAACCAACTTGAGCTGCAGTTGAAATTAAGTTAGAAAAAGCACCATAAACAAATTGAATTGTTTGATTATTAGCTACATCATTAGCCTGATTTAATCTAATTTGAAAATTATAATTCTCAGAACCTAAGTACTCACCAAATGCTGTAAACTGAGCAACAAAGGTTTGGTTTGTACCTGTGCCTATAACTTCTGTTCTTAATTCTGTTGAAGTTCCTGTACCACCCAAATCTCTTGCAAACGCCGCAGCAAGTTCAAAACCTGCATTGGCAGAAGAAATTGCTGTTCTTGTAGTAGACCCAGGATCAGTTGCCCCAAAGCTAATAAATCCATTTTCACTTACAAAAATTTGTGTGTATCCCGTTCCATTAAAATTAAATGTAAATGGAAGTGTAACACTAAATCTTTCATCATCAATGGTTGAACCAGTTGAATGAACAGTACCACCAGTAATTGGGGTGTAAGTGCTTGTAGTTGCAGCAAATCCATAAAGATTAATTTGTGCGTTTGAAAATCTTGTAAATAGCAGAAAAACAAATAATAGTAAAATTACTTTTCTCATGAGTACGTTGTTTTGAAATGAGCAACGAATATGAACTATTTATTTAAGAAAACAAAAAAAATACTTAACAAAAAGTTAATTTTAATTACAAAAATTATTATAAAAAAGACTGCGTCAAAATTTGAGGCAGCCTCCTGATTTCAGCGTTGGAACACCCCTTTTTTCCTCACTTTTTAACAACATGCTCTGAAAGGCTTGAATTTATTGAGTGTGTTTTAAAATGGGTGTCCAATGTGTATTTTTGGGCATGTTTTTGCGTAAAAAATCAAATAAATCTAGAAGTGTTTCTATACAAATTATTGCTACCCAAAGAGGCATGTATACAGTTGAGCAAACAATTGGTTCAAGTATTAACGAGCAGGAATTATAAAACTTTGGCTTTTAGGCATACAAGAAATTGAACAACCAGCAATACTATATCAAATTATTCAAAAAATTTTCTAGTATGTCCCACCGCTGAAAACAGGAATAGGGGGAAATTTTTAAATACAAGATGATGAAATTATTATAAAAAAATGGGGTGCAATAAATTGCA
>JBMLOQ010000088.1:0-7428 GCA_049242885.1 Chitinophagaceae bacterium | reverse complement strand
TTTCTCCATTTTCACAATGACGTTGCATACGAACATGTAACGTTTTAATACCTCTTAAAACTAAAAAACAATCTTGAGGGCCTGGTACTGCACCACAACTTTTTTGAATAAAATATAAATCATCTCTAAGTTGCTTATCGTTCATTACCAAACAACCTTGTATTACATCGCTATGACCACTCAAATATTTTGTAGCACTATGCATTACAATATCGGCACCTTGGTTTAATGGATTTTGTAAATAGGGCGAGGCAAAAGTATTATCTACACAAAGTAGTATTTGGTTTTGTTTGGCAATGGTTGCAATAGCTTGTATATCGCTTATGTTCATTAATGGGTTTGTCGGCGTTTCTGTCCAAATTAATTTAGTATTGCCATTAATAAAAGGTATTATGTTATTAGCATCTTGCATATTCACATAATGAAACTTAATACCAAATTTTTCAAATATTTTACTAAATAATCTATAGGTTCCACCATACATGTCACTAGCAGCAATTACTTCGTCGCCTGGTTTTAACAATTTTATTACAGCATCTGTAGCTGCAACGCCACTACTAAACGCCAAGCCATAGTTGCCATTTTCAATTTTTGCATATGCTTCTTCTAATGCAAAACGTGTTGGGTTTTGACTTCGGGCATATTCGTATCCTTTGTGTTGTCCTGGTGCAGCTTGTACATAAGTACTAGTTTGGTAAATGGGTATCATTACAGAACCTGTAGAAGGATCTGGAGTCATTCCTGCATGTATAATTGTTGTTTCTAATTTCATTTTTTAAGTATTTAGATTGAACTATTGTGTATTTAAAGGAGAATAAAAACTCCAAATTCTACAAACTAATTGGTAAGCTTGCTTTTGCATCGTCCCACATAATGACAAGATTAGAGCCAGTTTTTGTTTCATCGAAATAAATAGTAAAGTTTTCAACTATTTCTATATTTTTTTCTACTTTAACCTCAACCCTTGTTAAATCATTTTTTTGATTGTACGAGTAGTTGCCCCAGCAAAAATTGTCTTTACTTACAATAATCGTCCAACTGTTTTCTTTGGGTATACAAAACAAAGTATATCTCCCTTTAAGCACTTGTTTTCCATTAATTTTTACATTTTGAAAAAATTCAACTTCAGTTGCTTCATTTGCCCCTAATCGCCATAGTTCGTTGTATTTAATTATACCATCAAAAATCACCCTTCCATTTTTTTGTGGTCTACTATAAATCACCCTAGCAATGGGCATTGGTTTAGTTTTGCCATTAAGTTTTTGTACAGGATAATTTATGGGCCAAAAGCTTTCGTCCATAGGACTTTTATCTAGTTCAGTTGGCTTTTGCTGAGCAAAAACAATGCAAGACATTAGGCTTAGTAAGAGTGCAAAAATACTTTTCATGGTAAGATTTTATTTTAACAATTTATTTTATCAATTCTGTTTTGATGACGACCGCCCTCAAAAGCAGTTGACATAAAATTTTCAATCAATTCTAATGCCAAAGGCAAAGCTACAAACCTTGCAGGAATACAAATTATGTTGGCGTTGTTGTGCATACGAATAAGTTTGGCTACATCGTTTTGCCAAGCTAATCCTGCACGAATATTTTGGTGCTTATTTGCAGTAATGGCTACTCCATTGGCACTGCCACAGAACAAAATTCCAAATGCTGCTTCATTATTTTCTACTGCCGAAGCTACAGGATGTGCAAAATCTGGATAGTCTACACTTGTAGTATCGTTTGTGCCGAAATTTGTAGTTGTAAAACCCTTGCTATGCAACCATTCTATGGCTTTTGCCTTGTATTCTACACCAGCATGATCTGCTCCTATAGCTATTGGTAATGTTGAGTTGAAAACCATATTTATTTTTTTGCAAAGAAACTGATTGATGTGTAAAACTCAAGTAAAGTTTATAAACAACCAGCTATCTTTTATTTTTAAAAAACTGCCTCATTAAATTAGCACATTCTACTTCTAATACCCCTTTTACCAATTGTGTTTTTGGGTGAAATGGCCATTGCTCAGGAATAATCAATCCATCAGCATCTGCAAAAAATCGAAGACTCCCATTTTTAGCATCGCTAGCTCCATAAACTATTCTTGAAAGTTTACTCCAATACATAGCCCCACAACACATTAAACAAGGCTCTAATGTTACATACAACGTAGCATTAGGTAAATATTTACTACCTAAACCTGCAAAAGCAGATGTAAGAGCTATCATTTCTGCATGTGCTGTACAATCGTTTAATTTTTCCACTTGATTGTACCCTTTGGCAATAATTTTATTATCTACCACAACAACTGCACCTACTGGCACTTCATCTTCATCGAATGCTTGTAAGGCTTGTTTTAAAGCCTGTTGCATAAAATATTCGTCGGTATTTGTATCAAACATTATATTGAATTATATATCAAAGTCAACTTCAACTTCATTTGTTGTGGGATAGCTTTGGCAAGTAAGTATATAGCCTTGCTCAATTTCAAACTCTTCTAAACCCCAATGAACTTCCATAGTAACTTCTCCCTTTACAAGTTTAGCTTTGCACGTACAGCAAACACCACCTTTGCAAGCATAAGGCAAATCTCCACCCTGCTGCAATGCAGCATCTAAAATATTGGTTGGATTTGATGGATTGATAGTAACCAAAGACACTCTTCCATCTTTTTTAATTGTGATATTGCTTTGCGAAGCTGTTACAGTTGTTGTGTTTTTTTTGATTGATTTGTTGGCAGAGGTAAACAATTCGAAATGAATATTTGCTTTGTTTACGTGTTTATCCATTAAAAAATCTCTAACACAAAATATCATTTCTTCGGGTCCACAAATAAAATATTCATCAATATTTTGCCAATGAATAAGTTTTGAAAGTTCATTTAATTTTTCGTTGTTTATTCTGCCAAAATTCAAAGGAGCGTCAGCTCTTTGTTGACTTAAAATGTGTATTATTTGTAAGCGATTGGGATATTTATTTTTAAGTGCTTCTAAATCCTCTTTAAAAATAATATTGATAATATTTTTATTGCTAAAAACCAATGTAAAACTACTATTTGCTTCAGTAAGTAAAGTGGTTTTTATAATTGAAATAATGGGTGTAATGCCACTGCCAGCAGCAAAAGCTACATATTTTTTATGATTCGAAGGGTGTAGTGTAGTGTAAAATTTTCCATTTGGAACCATAGCCTCTACAGTATCACCAACCTTTAGTACTGAATTCGCCCAAGTCGAAAAAATTCCATCTTGCACTTGCTTTATGGCTACACTTATTTGCTCTGTTTTGGCACAACTGCAAATACTATAACTGCGTCGCTCTTCTTTATTATTGATGGTAGCTTTTAAAGTAATATATTGGCCTTGAGTGAAACTAAATTTTTCAATTAAATTTTCTGGAACTTCAAAAATTAGCCTTACACAACTAGGCGTTTCTTTTATAATTTCAGCTACTTTAAGGGCATAGAAATTTGTATCCATAAGGGTTTTGTTATTTTTTTAAACCTTCAATTAAAATGGTAACCATATTTTCTTCTAGCTCTTTACCATTAATTTTTTCCTTGCTTCTATGCCAACTATCAATACCACTTACAGCATGTAATAATATTAAAACAGCTGTAGGAGCATCAATTTTCTTTATTTCTTTTTTCTTAATGCCTTCTTCAATAAGGCTTGCAAACCTTTTACGATAAGTGCGTCTTTGATTTTGGAAGTTGCTTAAATATGGATTATCTAAATGTTTCCATTCTCTATCGCTTACATAAATTTCTTGAAAATGCAAAACCATGCCGGTAATATGAAAACGCAACAATTTTTCAATTTTACTTATTGTGCTGCATTTATCTGCTTCTACTTCATCCATTTTTGCTAAATATCTATTAGCTACGTCAAAGCAAATAATATTAAGCAACTCGTTTTTGCTTTTTATGTGATTGTACAAACTAGCAGCTTCCACACCTACTACATCAGCCAATTCACGCATGCTAGTTGCTTTAAACCCTTTTTCTTTAAATAGGTTTGCAGCATGCTGTATAATAACTTCTTTGCGAGTTGTTACTTCTTGAGATACTTTTATTCGTCCCATTGGGCAAAAGTAAGCTAACAAACGTTAGGTGAAAAATTTGTTTAATCTTGTTAGTATTTTAATACAATTTTTATGCTATTGTACATATGTATTTATAGGCAATCTGTTGGCAAGGCTTTTTGCCAATGTCATTTCATCAGCATATTCTAATTCACCTCCAAAAGCAATTCCCCTTGCAATTGTGGTAATTTTACAGTTATAGTTTTGTAGTTTTTTTTGAATGTAATAAATGGTGGTATCGCCTTGTATGTTTGGGTTTAAGGCAAAAATTATTTCCTCAATAGCATCGTTTTGTACTCTTGAAACTAGACCATCAATAAATAATTGATCTGGTCCTACACCATCTAAAGGAGAAATTACACCTCCCAATACATGATATGCTCCATTGTATTGTTGCGTGCTTTCAATGGTAATTACATCTTTAATCGACTCTACAACACAAATAGTTTGCTGCTGTCTTAGTTTGTTTTTGCAAATAGTACACAATGTATCATCACTAATATTGTTGCATTTTCTGCAAAATTGTATTTCGTTTTTCATCGTTGCAATGCTATTAGCAAAAAGTTGCACATCTTCATTACTCTGCTTTAGTAAATGAAGTGCCATTCGTAATGCCGATTTTTTTCCTACACCTGGCAAAGTAGCAAATGCTTGTACAGCGTTTTCCAATAAACTACTTGATAATTGCATAGCTGCAAATGTATTGCTTGTAATTATTTACTTTTACAAACTTTTAAACGATTATGAAAGTTTATACCTACACACAACTGTACAATTTTGCCTTTGATATTTTTATTAAAATGGGTTGTAACGTTCCTCATGCAACTACAGCAACAACGGTGTTGCTAAATGCCGATGCTAGAGGAATTGATAGCCATGGAATAGCAAGACTTGTAGGATATGTAAGATTGTGGGAGGCTGAAAGAATTAATGCTAATCCACAAATAAAAATAATACACGAAACTCCTAGTACAGCAACTGTTGATGGGGATGCAGGTTTAGGATTAGTTGTTGCACCACATGCCATGCAGATTGCTATTGAAAAAGCCAAACAATGTGGTACAGGATGGGTAAGTGTACAAAATAGTAATCATTTTGGTATTGCAGGATACCATGCAATGATGGCTTTACAAGAAGATATGATTGGGATAGCCATGACCAATGCAAGTGCCTTGGTTGCTCCTACTTTTGGAGTTGAAAAAATGCTAGGCACCAACCCTATTGCAGTTGCCATACCTACAAAAAACGAGCAACCTTTT
This sequence comes from Chitinophagaceae bacterium, assembly GCA_049242885.1. Classification (GTDB taxonomy): domain Bacteria; phylum Bacteroidota; class Bacteroidia; order Chitinophagales; family Chitinophagaceae; genus CAIVPM01. Next base: position 2,104 of record JBMLOQ010000088.1, on the reverse strand, counting down.
GTTGCCGATTTTGCAACCACAACAGCAGCAAACGGAAAATTAGAACTATTGCAACGTAAAAATTTAGATACTCCAATAGGTTGGGTGCAAGATAATATTGGTAATGAAAGCACTAATGCTAATGCATTAAAACAAGGAGGTGCTTTGTTGCCTTTGGGTAGCGATAGAGAGCATGGAAGTCATAAAGGTTATGCTTTAGGTAGCATTGTAGATATTTTTAGTGCTGTACTTAGTGGAGCATCTTATGGGCCTTGGGCTCCACCATTTCCTGCATATGTAGCTATGCCACAAAATATGCCTGGTAAAGGTTTAGGACATTTTTTTGGTGCTATGCGTATTGATGCTTTTAGACCAGCAGAAGATTTTAAACAGCATATGGACAATTGGATTACTCGCTTTAAAAACACCAAACCAATTAATGCAAACAATCCTGTTTTAATACCTGGGCAACCCGAATTTGAAATGGAGAAAGAAAGAATGGTTTCTGGTATTCCTTTGTTTGAAAGTGTGGTAGAAGAGTTGAAAGGGTTGGGGGAGAAGATGGGGGTGGTTTTGTAGGTGGGTTGTATTTACTTTTGATTGCTTTCTTGTTATGGACTCCCTGCAAGTATATTTTGGGCATGATTCTAGGTTGGCTTTGCCATATCAACAATGACTAAAAAAGAATTAGACTAAGTTTAATCCTATAATTGTTGAATTAACTAATATTGGATGCTTAATTTAAATTTTTTTTTATATGATTCTTAGATTAAATAAGTATTTGCTTATAATTTTTATCTTTTTTTCAAATGTCATTTATAGTCAAATTGTTGATTATAGGGCATATCAATCTCCAGTAAAAAATCAAGAGGGCAGAGGTACTTGTACTGCATTTTCAATTTGTGCTTTGCTCGAAACCCATCCTGCTTTTCCTTCAGATATAAGTGAGCAACATATTTATGCAAGTGCCAAAATGTTTAATTCACAGAAATTAAAGAATTATCAAGAAGGTGCTATTTTGAAATTTTATATCGATGAAATAAGCAAACGAGGATTTTGGCCCGAATCATTTTATCCATACAACCCAAAGTCAGTTGTATGGAACAAGATGGATAATACTATTACTAAACTCTCGGCAGATATGGGTGGCGTAAAAATTTTCGATTTGCTCACATTCAAAACTTCTCCCTTTTTTTTTAATTCAAATGGTTTAGGTCATTTTGAAGGTAAGAAAGCAAGAGATATCCAATTTATTAAAAGTTTACTTGATTCTGGTAGTAAAGCTGTTGCTGTATGTTATAGGGTTAATGGAAATTATTGGTCAAAGCATGAGGGTAAAAAGTCAAACAAACTAAAACCGGATGATTTATTTTATGTAAAAGTTAACAATAGATTATTAAGTTATGATGAAGCAAAAAGAAACATATTAAATTTAAATAAACAAATTCTCTCCATAGATACATTATTAGTCTTAAAGAATAGTGAAACACTAATTAATGAAGGGCATGCAGTTGTAATAGTAGGTTATGACGAAGATGGCTTTATTATAAAAAATTCATGGGGTAGTACTTGGGGAGACAAAGGGTATGGATGGATAAGTTTTGATTACCACGAACTTTTAGCAAAAGAGATTTTATATTTAAATCCACTTTTATTTAATTTCAAAAAAAATGTTGAACAAAAGCCCGAAGCAATAGATAGATCAAAAATATTTTTGAAAACTTTGCCTTATATAAACAAGCAAAAAAAGGGAATTTCAATAAGTTGGATTTATGAAAGTGAACAAACTTTGCCACCATTTTCTGAAATTAAAATGATTGCATATGACGGTAATAATAAAAAAATTGGCGAATGGTCTAGATTTTTTTGTAATAAGATTAGCATTAATTCGGATGGATGTGTTAGAAACATTGAGGAAAATATTTTGCTAGAAAAAACAAATTTTGAAAAGTTGGTTGTAACATTTTTTCCATTAAAAGGGAAATCTTTTGTAAATACATACTCAAAAATTTCAGCTATAAATAATACATATACGCCCATGTTAAAATTAGTGGACTTACTTAACTAAAATGCCCTTCTCAGGTGCTTTACAAAAAAGATGTTATTGAGGATTTTTTTGTGCCCT
>JBMLOQ010000087.1:0-35283 GCA_049242885.1 Chitinophagaceae bacterium | reverse complement strand
ATTAAAAGATAAGAAAAGTAAAATGTACCATACGCCCAATTAGCTAAACAAATATATTTGCCCACATGGCAAAAGCTGCTTCAGAAACCCCATTAATGCAGCAACACAAAGCAATAAAGCAAAAGTACCCCGATGCTATTTTATTGTTTCGTGTTGGCGACTTTTACGAAACTTTTGGCGAAGATGCTATTAAAGCTTCTAGCGTTTTGGGTATTACACTTACAAAAAGAAACAATGGAATTGATAATAGCAACGAACTAGCAGGTTTTCCTTACCATGCCCTCGATACGTACTTGCATAAATTGGTTAAAGCTGGCTACAGAGTAGCAATTTGCGACCAATTGGAAGATCCCAAACAAGCTAAAGGCATTGTAAAACGTGGTGTTACTGAACTTGTAACCCCTGGTGTTGCTACAAACGATAAATTGCTAGACAACCATACCAATAATTTTTTGGCAGCCATTCATATTGTTGAAAACGAAGTTGGAGCTGCTTTTTTAGACATAAGTACTGGTGAGTTTTTTGTGGCACAAGGCAGTGTAGAGTATATCGATAAATTGTTGCAAAGTTTAAAACCATCCGAGGTAATATTTCAGCGAAGCTTTCAAAAACAATTTAAAGAGTGGTTTGGTGTAAAGTTTTATACTTATACCCTAGATGCTTGGATTTTTGATTTGGCTTTTGCAACAGAAAATTTACTTAAGCATTTTCAAACTCATTCTTTAAAAGGTTTTGGGATAGAAAATCATAACTTATCAATTGTTGCTGCTGGTGCTGTTTTGCATTATCTAAAAGAAACAGAACATCCACATATACAACATTTAACCACCATTCAAAGAATAGAGCAAGACGATTATTTATGGATGGATAGATTTACTATTCGTAATCTAGAAATTTTACAATCCACTTCTGCCGATGGGCTTTCGCTTATAAAAGTATTAGATAATACCATAAACCCAATGGGTGCAAGGTTGCTTAAACGCTGGCTAGTTTTGCCTTTGAAAGATGAAATTAAAATAAACGAACGTTTAAATACGGTTGAATATTTAATTAAGGAAATCGATATAAAACAAAAACTAACCACAGCAATTAAGCATATTGGTGATGTAGAAAGATTGGCAAGCAAAATACCCATGAAAAAAATTAACCCTCGTGAGGTAGTGCAAATTGCTAAAGGTTTACAACAAATTGAAGTTGTAAAAAAAACCTGTGAAAATAGCGACAATGATTATTTAAAACGACTAGGAAACAACTTAAATACCTGCTCCTTAATTGCCAATAAAATTGCAGAGCAGATAGAAGAACTTCCACCAATTGCTACAAATAAAGGCAATTGTATAAAACAAGGAGTACACAGCGAGTTAGATGATTTAAGGCAAATAGCTTCTGGTGGCAAAGAGTACTTATTAAACATACAACAAAGGGAGGCAGAGGCTACAGGAATATCCTCTTTAAAAATTAGTTTTAATAATGTGTTTGGCTATTTTTTAGAAGTCACCAATTTACATAAATCTAAAGTTCCAGAAACTTGGATTCGTAAGCAAACCCTTGCCAATGCAGAAAGATATATTACACCAGAGCTAAAAGAGTATGAAGAAAAAATAATTGGGGCTGAAGATAAAATTATTGCTATTGAGCAGCAATTGTACAATCAATTAGTTATAGAACTACAAGATTATATAGCTGCATTACAAGTAAATGGTCATGTTGTAGCTACAATAGATTGTTTAATTTGCTTTGCAGAAAATGCACTAAAAAACAATTACACCAAACCAATTATTCATCAAGATTTTCAGTTACAGCTTTTTGATAGCAGACATCCTGTAATTGAGAAAAATTTACCTTTAGGTGAATCTTATATTAGCAATGATATTTTATTGGATAATAATGAACAACAAATAGTAATACTCACAGGCCCTAACATGAGTGGTAAAAGTGCCATACTTAGGCAAACAGCCTTGATAACTATTTTGGCACATATGGGTAGTTTTGTACCATGCTCTAAAGCTTTAGTGCCATTGACTGATAAAATTTTTACTCGTGTAGGTGCAAGTGATAACATGAGTGGTGGAGAAAGTACTTTTATGGTAGAAATGAACGAAACTGCCAGTATTATCAATAATATTTCACCAAGAAGCTTGGTTTTGCTAGATGAAATTGGACGAGGCACAAGCACTTATGATGGTATAAGTATTGCTTGGAGTATTGTAGAATTTTTAAACCAATCTGTTGCCAAACCCAAAACCTTATTTGCAACACACTATCACGAAATAAACGAGTTAGAATCTCAATTTCAAGGCATAAAAAACTATCATATAACCAATAAAGAAATTGGCAATAAAGTAATTTTTTTACGCAAATTGGCACCTGGTGGAAGCACACATAGTTTTGGTATTCATGTGGCCAAAATGGCGGGTATGCCTAAATCATTAATTGACAGGGCTAATGAAATTTTAAAAATTTTAGAAGTTAGAAAAGGAGAGCATGAAAGCAAAGAAATTGAAGCAAACTCTCAAGAAAGCGAAGGTTTTGATAAAGTAAAACAATCCATAAACAATACTTCCATTGCTTCAAAAATAACGTTGCCTAAAATGCAGTTATCTATTTTTGATGCCCATTCTCAAACTTTTAATGATATAAGAATAGCCCTAGAAAAAATAGACATAAACCGTTTAACTCCTGTAGAAGCCTTAATGAAATTAAATGAAATTAAGGGTTTAATTAAATAACGTTATTTATAATAATATAAACCTAACCAAATTGTATTCTAAAATTCAATTTTAAAATCAAAATCTGCTGGTGCTGGCTTTTTATCCATTGAAAATTTCTTAGAAAATTCAATTCGTTTTTTATCCTCCGAAACTGTGATATTTTTACCAGTTACATTTTTTGCTGCACTTGGTAAATTTACTATAAGTACAGATTTTATTTGCATCATAGTTGCAAACTGCTCCATTAATTTTTGCTCTTTATCATCCAATTTTTCTTCTTCTGGCTTACTATTTTTATTATTTTCATTAACAGTTCTTGTAAATGTATTTTTGGTTAACTCATATTTAAAATCGCCAACAATTCCTCCTTCGGCATTAGGTTTTTCTTCAGTAAACTGCTCAGTTTCTTTACCTAAAATGTTTCCAACTGCACCAAAGCCAACTTCTTTTCTTTTATTGCTGTTCATTACCTTTTGAATTATTTGAAATTCGTTAGGGCTTTTAAAAGGAAAGTTCATCACAATTACTCCCTCGCTTTTTTCTTCGTTTAATTTAATATTTACTTTGCCATGTTTAAATACTGCTTTCTCCTCGGCAGTTAACACATTGTTTTCCATCACATCTTTTTCTAATGTAAAACTGGAGTCTTTGTTTTCCATTTGTTTTTTACTCGATTTTTTAGAAGCTTCTTCCCCCATCATTCCTTTCATGGAATTCATCATTTCAAAAGCTCCTGTTAAATCTAATTTTATTTCATAGTTTCCACTTCCATCTTCTTTTAAATCTACAGTTTCTACCACATCAAAGCAGCTGGTAAGTGTAACTGTAAAAAAGGCTACACAAAGCCAAATTAATTTTTTCATATTCTGATTTTTTTTTGCGATGTTACGATTTTTTCAAAATAGAGTTATCCATTTTTTTAAATTTTTCTATGTTTGTAAACACATCACTATAAATTATGAAAAAAGCTTTTCCTTATATAGTTTTAGCCATCTTGGCTGTGTTGGTATTGGTAATAAAAACATGCAAAACACCATCACCCAAAATAAAAAAAAATGAGGATACCAATAAAAATGAGGTTGTAAAGGAAAGAGGTCTAAACCGCAACCCATCACATATTAATTATAGTAAGCATGCACGTTGCAGAATGGATTGCAGAAAAGTAACCCAACGTGAGATTGAAGATATTTTACAAAACGGAAATATAAATTACCGAAAAAGTGAATTACAAGGCAACGATTGCAGCAAAAAATATGCTGTTGAAGGGTATAGCAAACAAGATAATCAACATTTAAGAATAATTTTTGCTCCCTGCAACAATGAAGTTACAGTTGTTACTTGTATAGATTTAGATGTTGATTATGAATGTACTTGCAATTAACTAGGTTTTTTATTGTTGTAATTTTTCTCGGCCTCTTTTGCTTTTTCAAAATCTAATACAACACCATTAATACAAAATCTTAACCCTGTTGGTGGAGGTCCATCTTCAAAAACATGCCCAAGGTGCGAGTTACATTTGCCACAAACGGTTTCCGTTCTTCTCATACCATGTGTATTATCAGGCTTAAAAATTATTGCACCTTTTGTTATGGGCTCATAAAAACTTGGCCAACCACAGCCACTATCAAATTTTGTATCACTTTTAAACAAAGCATTTCCACAAACAGCACAATAATAAGTGCCTGTATCGCTAAAGTTTTCAAACTTACTTGTCCAAGGGCGTTCTGTACCTTTTTGCCTTGCAACAAAATAAATGTCGGCTGGCAAAATTTTACGCCATTCCTCATCGCTTACCACAACTTTTTTTGCGTTGTTTTTTGAATAATGAGGATTGTTGAGGTTGTTTGAATTACTCATACTTGTTGAATCTTTTTTTGTGTTTTGGGCTTGGCAACTTGTTGCTACAATGCACCAACTTAATAAATAAACTATTTTTTTCATTACAATCATATTTAATATTAACCACTCATAAATCTTGCTTTTGCATTTTAAGCTAAATTGTGTGTAATATTGCTATGTACGTTTATTAAATGTTTACATTTCAAAATAAAACGCTTTTATGAAAAGATTAACAATTGTACTGTTTTTTTTGTTTACAAGCTTTTGCTTAGTTTCTTGTTTCGATAGTAATAGAATTGAGGGTAATGGTATTTTAAAAACAAAAGATGTGAATATTGTACCCAAATCTAAACTTAGAGCTAAAGGAAGTATTGATATTCAGTTGGTACAAGCTGCAGAATCGAGTATTCAAATACAGGCAGATGAAAACATTTTGCCTTATATTGTTGTTGAAAATAATGATGATGGTGAAACTGTTGTAAGAACAAAAAATGGATTTAGCATAAGCACAAACAACATAATTTTAGTAACCTATACTTCTCCTAACATAGAAAGTGTTGCAATTGCAGGAAGCGGCAATATTACTACTCAAAATAAAATTAATAATACTAGTGAGTTTAAAGTTTCAATAACTGGAAGTGGTAATGCAACCATTAATACACATTCTCCAAAAGTAACTGCAAAAATTGCTGGCAGTGGTAATGTAAATTGTAGTGGTGAAACTAAAGACTTGCAAGTAAGTATTAGTGGCAATGGGGATTACAAAGGTGAAAATCTAATGTCAGAAAATGCAACAATAAAAATTAGTGGTAGTGGCAACGTTAGATTACATGCAGATGCTAGATTGGATGTAAATATAAGTGGCAGTGGAGATGTTTTCTACAGAGGCAACCCATTAATAACAGAAAAAACTCATGGCAGCGGTAATATAAAAAAGATTCAAGAAAATGAGTAGTTACAGTTTTCTCAGAAATTCTATACCAATATTCTCAAAATAGTCAATTACTGTTGCATCTATATTCTGCTTTATAGGAGCAAAATTAGTGTTGCTAAAAACTTTGTTTGCAGGGTTGTTTATAGTTTCTAAAAAACTAGCATTATTAGATGCTGCGATTGTGGCAAATTTCACAAAAGCTTCGAAACCCTTATAAACCATATCGCTAGGGTTGTTGGCAAATTTTAATTTATAGCTATTATCTATTTTAGTAATTAATCTATTTTTTGTATCAAATTTATAACTGCTACTATACCACACTTCCAAATTTTTGCGAGCCAGTTTTTCATCAATCTTTAATTGTTCCCAAGTAGGTAGTCCAATAATAATAATTTTATAATTTTTTAGAGCGTTGGCTGTTTTAATTACTCTATTTACAAAAGCTTCGCTTGAAACACCACCTATAATTATATTTTGCTTAGTACTATCTAATAAAGTTTTAATTTCCGATACACTAAAACTATCAGTAAAATTTTTTTGATTCCAAATAATTGGTTTTGTTAGTTCTTTATTAATTTGATGGCAATAATCTGAAACCATTTTTTCAAAACTTCCTTCTTTGGAGATATAAACTATATTAGCCTTGGAGTGATTAGACTGAATGTGTTGAAGCAAAGCCTTACAATGTGAACGCAAAGTTGGATTGAAGAGAAAGAAATAAGGATTATTGGAAATACCACCATCATTAGGCAAAGTAGCAGATACGAAGGGAATTTGATTAGTATTGGCATAATTGGCTAGTGTTTTTATATCGCTTCTTTGATTTAAAGATGCAATAATGAGTTTTGTATTTTCAAAACCTACACTATTTACGATGCTTTCGATAGTTTTAGTGCTGCTTTTGGTATCGTAAATATTTAAAGTAATATTTGTAACACCAGCTTTGTTTAAAGAATCTACCCCCATCATTAATCCATTATAAAATTCTAATCCGGCAAACATATTTTTGGGCATAGAGGTACCCACAACACTAAACTCATTATTAGTAAAGGCTTCGTCTATTGCAATTGGTGCAAATACAGCAATTTTTACTTTGCTTTGTGCCATTGCATTATTGAAAAAAATAATTAAACCAGCTACAATTTTAAACACAAAAAAACCAGCCCTCATTTGTTAATATTTAGGCTGTAAATGTGAAGTTTTTGAGGTGATTTAAAAAATTTTGTTTTGGTTTTACCAAAGCTGTTTTTTTGCTTATGCTTCCACAAGGGTTAATACAATCTTTAAAACATGTAGTTGGTTTTGATGAAAACGCATTTAAAGCTGTTCATAATACCGATGAAATACTAACATCCATTAGAAAAAATTCGTTTAAGAACACTTCATTAAGTTTTGAAAATACTACCCCTATTAATTGGTGTGCACAAGGTATGTATCTTGAAAAAAGACCCAGTTTTGTGTTTGATCCATTGTGGCATGCAGGTGCATATTATGTACAAGAAGCTAGTAGTATGTTTTTGTGGCATATATGCAATTGTTTATTTGGAGAAAACACAAAGCAACTTGTTTTAGATTTATGTGCAGCACCAGGAGGAAAGTCTACTTTACTTAGTGATTATTTTTATGATGGTTTAGTTGTTAGTAATGAAGTAATAAAACCTAGAGCAGCAATTTTGGAAGAAAATATTACAAAATGGGGAAATGGTAATGTTGTAATTACCAGTAACGATGCTGAGCATTTTAAACCCTTAGGCAATTTGTTTGATGCCGTTTTTGTAGATGCTCCTTGCAGTGGCAGTGGCTTGTTTAGAAAAGATAAAGATGCAATACAGGAATGGAGTGAAAATAATGTAGAATTATGCAGCCAACGGCAAAAAAGAATTTTAGGAAATATTATTGCTTCACTAAAAATAGATGGTTATTTGATATATAGCACTTGTAGCTACAGCCAGCAAGAAAATGAAGATGTAGTAGATTGGATAATGGATAATTTTGAAGTAGAAAACATAACCATTCCATTGGATAGCAATTGGGGAATTATAACTTCATCTTCTTTTAAGCATCACGCAATTGGCTACAGATTTTATCCTTATTTAACAAAAGGTGAAGGTTTTTTTGTGTCTGTTTTCAAGAAAAAGAATGGAAGTAAAAATTCTACTTTTAAACTGTTAAAAAATAAAAAAATTATTAGTGCTACCAAAAATGAAACTACAATATCAAGTTTATACTTACAAACACCCAATAATTACAATTTTATAAAACATAAAGAGGATGTAATTGCCATTTCAAACTTTTGGGAGCAAACATTTGAATGGCTAGCTCAACACTTGTACATAAAAAAAATTGGCACTACCATTGGGCAAATAAAACACAACGAAGTTGTACCTGCACATGATATTGCAACCAGCACAAAAAAAGCTAAAAGCATTGTTACTATTGAAGTTGATAAAGAAACAGCTATTAAATACCTTCAAAAAAAAGACATTCGATTAGACTTAAATACTAAAGGCTGGGTTCTACTTAACTATTGTGAAGTAAGTATTGGTTTTGTAAAAGTTTTACCCAACAGGATAAATAACTACTACCCAAAAGAATGGAGAATTTTAAAAGATTATTTTTGATGTATAATTAGTTTATAATTTTTATGAAGTATTTCTTTTTGTCGATTGGCTTTATTTTTACCTTTTTTGTAGTTAGTGCACAAAACAATTTAACCCATATAGTAAAATCTGGAGAAACGCTTAGTGGCATTGCTAAGCAATACAAAGTTTTACTTAAAGATGTTGAGGCAATTAATAATATAAACGAAAAAGTAATTATAAGAGTTGGGCAAAAATTGGTAATTCCTTTAGGAAAAACATCTACAGCAAAAACTACAACCACAACAAATAATACTGCCACTACAAACCCAACTATGGCTAGTAAAAATCAATACAAAGTTGTTGCAGGAGATAATATGACGAAGATTGCAAGAATGTTTAATGTACAAGAAAAGCAACTTTTGGATTGGAATAATTTAAAAAGTGATTTAATACTCGTGGGGCAAGTTTTGTATATAAACAAGCCCGAAAATTTTGTTGCTAAAAAACAAGAAACAATAGCTCCAAAACCACAACCAAAACCAGTAGTAAATGAAGAGAAAAACACTGAAATTGTAACTCAAAAAGCACAACAAACAACAACAAAATCTATTGAAGAACCAAAACAACAGAATAACAATGAAGCATTAGTTACACCAACAGTTAAAGACCTAAAAAAAGAAATAGAACAACCAATTGCAAAACAAGAAGTAAACTTAGCAACTACAACTAGCACAATTCCATCTGCATTTGAAGGTTACTTTACCGCTACAGGAAATAATATTAATGTTAAAGCTGCTACTTTTAAAACAGGAGCTGGCTGGCAAGATAAAAAATTTTATATACTCAGCAATTCCATTGCTACAGGCACAACTGTAAAGCTTAATTATAAAAACAAAAGTACCTACGCAAAAGTACTTGGCACTTTACCTCAACAAGCAAATGAAGAACAAGTGCAAATAAGAATGAGTACTGCAACAGCTGCTAGTATAGGTGCTTTTGATGCAGTTTTTGACGTAGAAATAGTGTATTAAATATTTGTAACACTTACCCAGCCTTCATCAATATCATTATCCCAGCGTACTAATACTTTGTTGTTGTTAAAGGTATCAATACTTCTTCCAATATAATTTGCCTCTATTGGAAATTCTCTGCTAAATCTTCTATCAATAAGTACACAAAGTTCTACCTTTTTAGGACGTCCAAAATCGAGTAAAGCATCTAAAGCAGCCCTAATAGTACGCCCAGTAAATAGCACATCGTCAATGATAATTACATTCTTTTGTTCTATTGAAAAAGGTATATCTGTTTTATTGGCAAGATGTAAAGTTTGCCTTACATCGTCTCTATAAAAAGTAATATCTAGTTTCCCATAATTAATTTTAATAGTTGGCAAAATTTGTTGTAAACCATCTACAATTTTATTGCTAAAAAAAATACCTCGAGGCTGTAAGCCAATGATGACAGTATTATCGAGGTTTTGATGATTTTCAATAATTTCAAAACAAAGCCTATTTATAGCTTTTGATATTTGAGCATTATTTAGTATATGATTCATTAAATATTTTTAGTTTAAATTCAAAAAATTGCAAAAAATCCAACTATTAAAATAATTATCAATTCTACGAGATAATTTTTTCAAATAAACAGTATTAAACACTCACACCAAAATCTCTCAAAGCATCATTTAAGCTAGTTTTTAAATCAGTACTAGGTTTTCGTTTTCCAATAATTAATGCACAACTAACCTGAAATTCTCCTGCAGGAAATTTTTTGGTGTAACTGCCTGGAATTACTACACTTCGTGCAGGAATTCTTCCTCTGTACTCAATAGTAGTATCGCCACTAACATCAATAATTTTTGTACTTTGAGTAAGCACTACATTAGCCCCCAAAACTGCTTCTTTTTCTACAATCACTCCCTCAACAACAATACAACGACTTCCAATAAAACAACCATCTTCAATAATCACAGGTGTTGCTTGCAAAGGTTCCAAAACACCCCCAATACCTACACCTCCACTTAGGTGTACATGTTTGCCTATTTGTGCACAGCTGCCCACTGTTGCCCAAGTATCTACCATTGTGCCTTCATCTACATAAGCACCAATGTTTACATAACTTGGCATAAGCACCACACTTCTACCTATAAATGCCCCATATCGAGCCACAGCATGTGGTACAGCTCTAACCCCTAAGCCTGCATAATCTTTTTTAAGCAACATTTTATCGTAAAACTCAAAAGGCTCTACAGTCCAAGTTTGCATAGGTTGTATGGCAAAATATAACAATATGGCTTGTTTTACCCATTCGTTAACTTTCCATCCACTTTCTGTTGGTTCAGCTGTTCTAAGTATGCCTTTATCTACAGCTTCAATTACTTGTTTTACTGCTGTTTTATATGTTTCATCTTGCAACAAAGATCTATTTGCAAATGCTTCTTCAACTAGTTGTTTTAAATCGTTCATTAATTAAAAATTTTGGCAAACTTAAAGTATAAGCAAAAAAATTGGAGAAGTTTTTCTTCTCCAATTTTTACACTAAGCTATTTGTTTTTCTTTTTGTTTTTTTAGTTGATTGATGGTAGAGTTCAATGCATCGTCAAAACTTTCTTCAAACGACTTTGAAGAGGCTTTCACAAACAAATCATGTTTAGGGATGTGTACCTTAATTTCTGCAATCTTGTCTTTGATATTATGCACTACATTATCCAATTTTAAATACACATGCACGTCAACTATTTTGTCGTGAAACTGCGTTAGCTTGTTAACTTTATTTTTTACATACTCTATAAGCTTTACATCAGCTGTAAAGTGAACTGATTGAACATTTACATTCATAACGTTTCAATTTTTAAGGTGATAAAATAAATCATTTCGAGTAAAACTTTTTTTACATAGGCTTCTTACTTTGAGAGATTAAATATAGGTTTTTTTGAAACTGATAAACTTTTTTTGAAGTTAAATTTTTACAAAAGGACGCAATACTTTATAGCATTTTCCAAAATAGCAAAAAGCAACAAATTCAATCAAAATAATATATTTGTTGCTCTCATATTTATTCACATGAAAAAAACAGTTGTAGCAATAATTTTAGTAATGATAGGCCAATTCATAAAAGCACAATTAATCCAACATGGATTTAGGGTTCAAAGCTTTCCTCACCATATAACGAAAGTAACTTTTACACCAAATGGGTATACCCGTAATGAAAACTTTACTGAAGCTACCATTCTAAAACCACAATTATTAAATACCCATCATTTTACAGTAAAAGACTCAACCATCACTTTGTTGAGAAATAATTTCAGCTTCACTGCCTTTCATAATGGTGATTATTATGGATTTCAATTTCCACTACAACAAGATGAAGCTATTTATGGTGGTGGTGAAAGAGCAACTGCAATGAATAGAAGAGGCCAAGATTTTATGCTATACAACAACCCTAGATATGGGTATAACTATGGAGAAAAAAACTTAAACTTTAGTGTACCTGTTTTTATTAGCAACAAAGGATATGCTTTGTTTTTTGATAATGGAAGCAAGGGATATGCTAACATAGGAAACTCCAACCCAAATACAATGGAGTTTGCTTTTATGAGTGGTGAGCTTAATGTATATATTATTCCTGGCAAAAATTATCAAGAAATTTTAGCTAATTTTCATCATTTAACAGGCAAACAGCCTTTACCTCCTTTATGGGCAATGGGTAATTTTATGAGTAGATTTGGATATACTAGCGAAAAACAAGTAAACGAAATTGCTGCAAAAATGGAGGAACAAAAAATTCCATATGATGGTTTAATTTTCGATTTGTTTTGGTTTGGTAATACTATAAAATATACACTAGGTAATTTAGATTGGGTTAATAAAGAAGCTTGGCCAAACCCAAAAACCATGATTGAAAAATTTACCAAAAAAAATGTACATACTACTTTAATTACTGAGCCTTTTTTCTTAGAAAATACCAAAACCTATGAAGAATCGAAGCCCTTTTTAGCAGTCGACGACAATGGAAAACCTTTTCAACTACAAGACTTTTACTTTGGCAACGGTGGTTTGTTAGATATTTTTAGAAAAGATGCAGGCAAATGGATTTGGAACAAGCACTATAAAAAACAAATTTTTGAAAATAATGTAAAAGCTTGGTGGACCGATTTAGGAGAGCCAGAAAGTCACTCACCAAATATGCTACACAACTTTAGTGATTATGGAGCAAAAAGAAAATTAGGAGGAAACGAAGTACATAACATTTATGGTCAATATTGGAACAAAATGTTGTACGAAAAATATGCTGAGTATTTGCCCAACGAAAGATTGTTTCACCTAAATAGAAGTGGATTTGCTGGCAGTCAACGCTTTAGTATTTTTCCATGGAGTGGAGATGTAGAACGTAGTTGGGGTGGTTTAAAAGCCCAATTACCAATTATGCAAAGCATGAGTATTTGTGGCATACCATACATACATGCAGATGCTGGAGGCTTTGCAATGGGACAAAATGATGCTGAACTTTATGTACGTTGGCTACAATTTGCTGCTTACACTCCTATTTTTCGCCCTCATGGAACTGCTTTGTTCGAAAAAGATACCAATGCCGTAAGTTTTGCAAGTGAACCTGCTTTAATGGATACCCCCTATCGTTATTATGCAAAACAAGCTGTAATTGATAGATACAAAATGTTGCCATACAACTATACCCTTGCTTATAGGCATACTCAATTTGCCGAGCCGTTGGTTCGTCCTTTATTTTTTGACTTTGGTGATGATGCAAAAGCCTTAGAAGCAGAACATCAATACTTATGGGGATCAAGCATTTTAGTAGCTCCAGTTTTGGAAAAAAATGCAACTACCCAAAGCATATATTTACCAAAAGCAAATTGGTATAGCATAATAGAAAATAAACTTTATACAGGACAGCAAACTATTGAAGTAGATGTGCAACAATATAAATTTCCTGTTTTTTACAAAGCTGGAAGTTTTATACCAAAATACAATTGCAATGGAGAAAACACAGCAACCATAAACAAAAATAAACTCACAATTATTTATGTACCAAGTAGCCAAAGAAGCAGTTATGAACTATATAATGATGATGGAGAAAGCAAAAATGCTATTAACCAAAAAGCATTTGAATTAGTAAAATTTATAAGTTTAGGTAAAAAAACAAATGAATTAAAACTAATGATTAGAAGCAACAAAGGAAACTATGTAAACAAGCCCAATAAAAGGACAATACGATTTGTAATACCTACTATTGACAAACAACCTAAGCAAATTTTAATAAATGGAAAGTTGATTAAACTGCCAAAAAACACCAGTATGTTTGATGCTGATAAACAAGCATTTTGGATGGAAGAGCAAAGTATGCTAAATATTCCATTACAATTTATTGGAGAAGATGTTGTAGTAGAAATTAAATGGTAATCTATTAAAGTTATTTTAGGACATATAGAACTTTATACCTCATAAAAAGATGTTCTATTAATAAAAGAATGCAGTTGAATGTAAAATCGAAGACTTGTTAATCTCGATTTAATTGTAACTTAATATGGTAATTTTATTGTAAAAACTGTACCCTTATTTTGAGTACTTCTTACAAAAACTTCCCCATAATGTTGTTGAGTAAAATATTTTACAACTATTAATCCAATGCCTGTGCCACTTATATTTCCTGTATTGGATGCTCTAAAGAAAGATGTAAATAAATTTTTTACTTCAGATTCTGGTATTCCAATTCCCTCATCAACAATACTTATATAAGCATAGTTTTTTGCAAAACTTATTCTCATATAAGGTGCATTTTTGTGGAGTGAGTATTTAAAAGAATTGTTTAATAAATTTTGCAATACATGCCTAATCATTGTACTATCAATACTAAGCTGCTGCTCTTTTTGCTTTACTTGTAAAATACAAGTTCTGCCATCTTTATATGGAGCAAATTGTTGTTGAATTAATTGTTCTGCAAGTTTTACAATGCTAGACTTTGATTTATGGAGTTCAACTTTGCCAGCCTCAATTTTACTTACCATTAAAAGGTCTTGCATAAATGCTGTCATTTTTTCAACCTCATCAACAATTTGTTTGGTATGTACTTGAAGTTCTTCTTTAGATTTTCCAGCATTTAATAATAAATCCAAAATTTCGGCACTGCTCGAAATTACTGTAAGCGGCGTTCTCAACTCATGACTTACCATATTTACAAAGGCAGTTTTAAGCTCGTTCAATTCCTTCTCTCGTTTTATAAGAGCAAGCAATTGCTTTTCTTCAGTTTCTTTAGTAGTTATATCGTTAAGTGTTATCAAAATTCCTTTATTTCCATCTTCAACGGTAAAATTGGGCAGTAAATTGTATTTAAACAATTTTTCTTTTCCTAATGGTGAAGATAAACTAATTTTCCCTTGGTAATCTTTATCCTCACCTAATAAAACAGAAAATATTTTTTTATAAAGCTCATATTTATTTAACTCAAAAGCATCGGTGATGTTATTTAGTTTTTTTTGTTGCAAAAAGCTTTTGAAACTAGTATTTATAAAGTTTATCTGAAGTTCGTCGTTTGTATGTATAATAAAATCGCTACAATGCTGCAACACGTTAAACAAATGCTCTGTACTTTGTTTTAACTTTTCTTCTACTACTTTTTGCGAAGTAATATTTATAGCATGCTCAAGTATATAAGTTAAATTATTTTGCTCATTTATTATTGGCACATAATGCCATAAATAAGTTTGTTTTATTAAATCATCATTCAAAAAAGTTTCTTCTGAATGTGTAATTATTTTTTTTGAAATAGAGTGATGCAGTTGTTTAATTCTTTTATGAGCATCCGCAACATTTTTATTTTCATAACTATACCAGTCTTCTAAAGTTTTTCCTACAACCCAATTTCTTTTTTGCAAGGAGTTAATATAAGCTGCATTTACTGTTGCAAATTGTTTGTTAGTTTTAAATAAAGCTATAGGATGTGGTAATAAATTTAAAATTTGCTCAAATGGCAACTCGTTTTTTATAATTGTTTCTTGTAATTGTTGTTGGCTTTTTGTATTAACTACTTGATAGCACCAAATGTAGCCTTGGAGTATTTCATTTTTAATAAAAGGATAAAAACTTCTTGAAATGGTTTTGCCATTTCTTAATTCCCAAATTTCATTTTCAATTATTGAAGAAGAGGGTGTTTTAATAGAATCGTAAAATTTTTCGTGTTCTGTAAATTGTAAACTAAATCCTTTAGCGTTATCTAAAACGCTAGTGTTTTTCAATGCTGTGGGATTTAATTTTATTAAAAATAAATTACAGAAAGACTTACTTACATACAACACCGTGCGTTGTAAAGATTCGATTAATACACAAAAACTATTTTCAGAGAAAACCAGTTCCATTCCCTCATCTACAAGCTCATTTTTTTCTAAAAGCGAGGGATTAAACATTATTACTAAATTAGGTTTTTAAAATTTTACTTATTAATTCTCCCTTGGTACGTACACCCATTTTAGGATAAACGTTTTTTAAATGGTCGTTTACAGTTGTTGCTGTAATTCCAAGTATTATTCCAATTTCTTTATAGGTTAAGCCCTTTAAAAGCTCATCCACTACTTGCTTTTCTCTTGGAGTTAATCCATAATTGCTAGTATCGGCTGTTACAGTTTGTTTTTGAATTTGTTTGAATAGTTTATGAGCAACTTGTGGAGATAATAAAGCTCCTCCGTTTCTAATAATATCTAGCTGTGCAAGTAATTCATTTATTTTAAAAGGTTTTAATACATAACCATTTGCACCACGTTCAATACAATCATAAATCACCGATTCTTCATCGTTTCCTGTAACAACTACAATAAAACAATCATTCCAACTTTTCCTTATTAAACTTATTCCTTCTTGCCCCGAAATACCAGGCAATCCTAAGTCACAAAAGATTACATAAGGTTCTTCTAACAACTCTTTTTTTTGCAAAAACTGCTCTACGCTATTTAAACTAAAGGAGAGTTTAACATCTTGTTGAGTGTTAATGAATGCCTCTAAATTTCCTCTTAATGCAGGACTATCTTCTATAATGCCAATTGTTATCATAGCATCGAAGATAAAAGTTTACTTCTGTAAAAGAAATTTCATTCTTAAAATATTTAACAAAACACAAGTTTATTGTTAAAAAGATATTGGATTTTAAAACCTCCTTAAGACCAAACAGCCTGTTACTGTTTTGCTGATACAAAAATGAATACTTTCAACAATGTAGAAAATCCCTTACATTAGGGACTATGATTCTAAACAAAAATCTAATTTACAAAACCCTTTGTGGCACTGAATTTCATTAAAGTAGGTGGAAAAATTAAATTTGTAAAAGTATCAGTAAAGGAAGCAAAGGAAGTAAGCCATTACGGGACAGTGATCATCCAAAATTGTTAAAAAATAAATTGATAAATACTGCAACCAAAACTAAAAATGTATGAATTATACTTATTACTGTAAAATGAATTGTATTGATTAAAATAAGACTTTCCTCTATTATGCCATTGTTACCACAGCATTGAAGATAAAATTTTACTTGTGTGAGAGAAATTTCATTCTCAAAATATGCAACAAAACACAAGTGTGTTTTTAAAAAGATATTGGATTTTAAAACCTCCTTAAGACCAAACAGCCTGTTACTGTTTTGCTGATACAAAAATGAATACTTTCAACAATGTAGAAAATCCCTTACATTAGGGATTAAGATTTTTACGAAAACTTAATTCGTAAAACCCTTTTTGGTATTGACTTTCATTAAGGCAGGCAATAAAATTAAATTTGTAAAAGTTCCTGTAAATAAAGTAAGTGAAGTAAGCCATCCAAGGGCTTGAGTTCCTCCAAAATTGCTAAAACAAAATATTATAAAACCAACAACCAAAACTAAAGATGTATAAATTATACTTATTCCTGTATGATGAATTGTATTGATTAATGTTGGATTTACCTGATAATTATAATGTGCTAATTCTTGTTTGTAATTTACCAGAAATCGAATTGTAACGTCAATAACAATTCCCAATGCAACGCTAAACACCAACACTGTGCTAGGTTTTAATGGAATTCCACACCAACCCATTACACCTGCTGTAATTACTAGTGGTATTACATTTGGCACAATACTATACAATAAAATTTTGAAGGATTTAAATAAGTATAACATACATAAAGCTATTAATAGAAAGCCATAAATTATACTCTCCTTTAAACCATCAATTATAAAAGCACTTCCTTCTAAAAATGTTATACTAGCACCTGTAAACTTAATATTGTATTTACTACTATCAAGCAGCTCGTAACTTTTAGTTTTAAAATCATTTAAAAGCAAAGGCAATTGTAATGTACCAACATCTTTCATGTTAATACTTATTCTGGCAATTTGTTTGTTACTATCAATAAAATTTTGCAAAAGTTTATCAAAGCCTTTTTTTGCTTGAGGTGCACTTGTACTTGGCTTCATATAATCTGTCATCAAAGCAAGTTCTGCCATACTATTAGGTATGGTATAACTATTACTGTCTTCGTCATAAAATGCTTGTTTGCTTAATTTTAATCCTTCAACAAAGCTTAATGGTCTTGCTACATTTGAGTTTTGAGCAATATAGTTACTTAATTCATCAATTTTTTCAATTGGTTGTAAACTACGTTGTAGTCCTTTTTTCTTTTTAGTATCTATAATAATTTCCAGGGGCATAACTCCTTTAAAAGTTTCTTCAAACCACTTTAAATTTCTATACACAATATCTTGTTTTGGCAAATCATCTACTATATACGCCAATTTTTTTAATCTAAAAATGCCAGCAATTGATAATAGCAAAACAATAATTGTAACACCAAAAACCCATTTTCGTTGATGCATTACAAGATGTTCAATTTTACTCAATAATCCAACTAATAATTTGCTATTTAAGTAAAGCATCTCAGATGAACTAGGAACTTCCATAAAACTTAAAACTGATGGAATAAAAAACAACGATATAAAAAACAAAGCAAAAATTACAATACCTGCAATCAAGCCAAACTCTTGTAGCAAAGCACTTTTAGTTAATGCAAACACTGCAAAGCCTATTGCAGCAGCAATATTGCAAAACAACGTTACAACCCCCATTTTGCCTACCATGGTATATAAAGCAAATAATTTATCTTGATTTTGTTTAAATGTACTATGATATTTATTTAAAAAATAAATACAGTTTGGCACTCCAATTACAACAACTAAAGGTGCAATTAATGCAGATAGTAAAGTAATTTTATATCCAAATAAAACCATTAAACCAAAACACCAAATAACCCCAATTACTACTACTGTTAGGCTCATTAGTGTAGTTTTCAAACTTTTAAAAAATAAAAATAAAATGATTGCTGATAAAAGCAATGAACCAATTAAAAAATAATTCATTTCTTTTTTAATTTTATCTGCTACAATTGTTCTAATGTATGGCAAACCGCTAATGTGTGTTGTATTGCTTGTAGCTTGTTGATATTGTTTTAAATAAGTATCAATTTTTTGCATTATCAAACTTCTAGCTTTACTATTTGCCGAATCTTTATTTACTGTAATGCCAAGCAAAAATGCATTGTTATTAGTGCTGAATAACAAACCTTTATACAATGGTATATTTTCAATAATTCTTTTACTACTATCCAATTGTTGATTACTTGTAAAGGGAGATTGAAATATTTTAACTGAATTAAATCTTTCGGCAATCGTATCTTTTACTAAATGCACTGCATTTAAAACACTTGTAACTTCAGTAATAGCCAAATTATTTTTTAAGCTTTGATGCAATTTTTCTAGTGCATTAAAGTTTGAAGTAGTATAAAAGTTTTTTGATTCTATTCCCACAACAACCAACTCTCCATCTCCCCCAAATTTTTTTTGGAACTCAACATAGTCTTTATAGGTTGTTGTATTGGTTGGTATTGATTTATTGAACTCATAACTCATTTGAATTTGAGATGCTTTATACCCCAAAAAAGCAGTTATTAAAAACAAGACAAGTAAATTCAGGTTTCTAAACTTAACAATTTTTTGCCCCAATGAATACCACATTTAATTTAATATTTATAGCAAAGAAAGGGATTAGATTGTCTATTTTTTTATTATCCATTTCCATCCCAATTTTTTTTTATAAAACCAAACAAATGGTTTTAAAAACCAAGCTTAACTTAGCGGTCACAATTAAAGATTTTTTAATGAATAATTTACTTAAGCTACTTGTATATTCTACTACCATTCTTGGTTTAATTTCTTGTGTAGCCACTAAAAATAAAAACTACATTTATAATCAAAAATATAGCACCAAAGCTTTTCAAAAAGATGCAATTGTGCTAAAGCAAGTGCTAGAAACACATCATCCATCATTATACTGGCATACTTCAAAAGATAGTATGGATAAACTTTTTTCAGATTTATTAAACTATAACTCAAAAGATTCTTTAACTGAAATTGAGTGTAGAAATAAATTACAACAAGTAGTAGAACAAATAAAATGTGGGCATACAACTGTGCGTTTTTCAAAACAGTTCAACCAAGAAGCTACAAAATTTCTTTACCCAATATTTCCACTCCAAATTAAAACTTGGGGCGATAGTTTGGTTGTTTTAGGTAGATATAATGTTGCTGATAGTATGCTTAAACGTGGAACTATAATTACTAGCATAAATGGAAAAAAAACAAAGGAAATTTTAAACGCCATGTTTAAACTAGTAAGCACAGATGCAAATGCTAATAATCACAAAAGTCAAGTTATTACTGGAAATTTCCCTTTATGGCACAAATACTGTTTTGGATTAGATTCAATTTATTCTGTAGGATATATCAATGAAAATGGTATGGAAGATATTGCTACAATTAAGTGGTTTAAACCCATAATAGATACTAGTAAAAAAATAAAAAGGCCAAAAGAAGAAATTACAAAAACAAAACAACCATCCAAAAAAGAAAAAAGAATTGCACTACTTTTGAATAAGCGAAGTTTAGTAATTGATAGTGCCTCAAACACAGCATATATAAAACTTTCCTCTTTTACAGGTGGAAAATTAAAAGTGTTTTTTAGAAAAAGTTTCAAAACAATTCATCAACAGAATATAAAAAACTTAGTGTTTGATTTGAGAGAAAATGGTGGAGGAAGGGTACACAATGCCATTTTATTAAACAAATACTTAAGCAAATTAGCTTTTAAAGTAGGCGACACTATAGCTGCAAAAAGCCCTACACTCGCTAATGGAAAATACATTGGTTTTCATTGGGCCTATACAATTGCCAAAATTTTTGGAAGCAAAAAATTGGCAGATGGTTATTGGCACAACAGCGTATATGAAACAAAATATTTTGCACCAAAAACTACATTTCATTTCGATGGAAAAATTTATATAATTCAGGGGGGATATACATTTTCGGCTGCTACACTTTTTGCTGGTTGGCTGCGAAATCAGAGTAATGTAACCATTGTTGGGGAAGAATCTGGTGGAGCATACTATGGTAATTCGGCAATGTTTATACCCACAATTTATTTGCCAAACACCAAATTAAGAGTAAGCTTGCCGTTATATAAACTAGTTATGGATAACTATAGGCAAAAAGGCAGTGGCATTATTCCACACATTGAAATACCTCCAAATTCTTATGCCATAAAAAAAGGATTAGACTTAAAAATAGAACGTATAAAACAAATAATAAACGCAGATGCTACTGTGCAGAAATTGCCTTAGCTGCAATGTATCCTGTAGTCCAAGCATTTTGAAAATTAAATCCTCCCGTTACACCATCAATATCTAACACTTCGCCTACAAAAAACAAATTGGCATGTAATTTACTTTGCATAGTATTTACATCTACTTCATTTAACTTAATTCCACCACAAGTAACAAATTCTTCTTTAAAAGTGGTTTTTCCATTTATGCTAAATACTTGTTGTGTAAGTGTTGTAGCCAATAAGCTAATTTGCTGACTTGTTGCATTAGCCCAAGTTTGATCATTGCTTATACCACTGTGGTCGGTAAAATATTGCCAAAGTCTTTTGGGCATATTTAGCAAATTGGTGTTATATATTTTTTGTGTTGCTTTTGCATTTTTTTCATTTAGCAAAACTTGTTTTATAGAATCATAATTGTGTTGCATTCCACACCAATTTATTAATATGCTAAACGCATAATTACTATTTGCTAATTCTCTTGCAGCAAATGCAGATAATTTTAAAATGGCTGGGCCACTTAAACCCCAATGTGTAATTAACACTGGTCCCTGTGCAGAAAATTTTGTACCTATTATTTTTACATAAACATTAGGCATGCTTAAACCCATAAGTGCCGTAATTGGGTTTTTAGGCATATTAAATGTAAATAAGCTAGGAACTGGTATTTCGATAGTGTGCCCAAGATTTGTTAGCCAATTAAACTGTGCAATTTTAGGAAAACCACCAACAGCAATGCAAACATAATTTGCTTCTATACTTGGTTTTTGTAAGCAGTTAATTTGCCAAGAATTACCATTTTTTTCAATTGATTCTACAGTTGTTTGTACAACTATTTTTATTCCAAGTTTATTTACTTCTTTCAACAAACTGTCAATAATGGTTTGAGAGCTATTAGTTGTAGGAAACATTCTGCCATCTGCTTCCGTTTTTAATTCAACTCCTCTATTTGCAAACCACTTTATAGTATCATTAGTATTAAACCAATGGAAAGCTTTTTTTACAAACCGCTCTCCTCTTGGATAATTTTTACTAAGTGTATCAATATCAAAACAAGCATGAGTTGTATTGCATCTTCCACCACCACTAATTTTAACTTTACTTAAAACATTTGCAGTTTTTTCAATTATGGTTACTTGCAAATTTCTATTTTTTTCTGCTGCATTTATTGCACAAAAAAAACCAGCTGCACCACCACCAATAACTACTAAATGTTTTTGTTGCAAGGGAATTATTTTAAAGTGGTTTTAAAGGTTGTATCGATGCAGTTTTTTAATCGCCAAATGTAAAAATAACGAACAACTTTATTGCTTCTTATTTGATTTATGGTTACAGGCTTTTTAATTTCTTTAAAATATCCAGCATAAATTTTATCTACATCAATACTCATGTTTGATGGTACAATCACATAAGCATCTTGCCCAATTGTAAAATGTCTGTTTTCATTTAGCCATGCAAATTGATGAACATCCTCAACTGTTCCAGTTGCAATTAAATTGGTATGAGTAAGTCTGCCAACATAATATTCTAACTGAGCAGCAGGAAACCATTTATTTACGAGTATTGCACTATTAGATTGCATTTGGTTTTGGAGAATATCTTGTTGTTTTAGTTCTTTGAATTTAATGCTAAGATCTTTCCATCCACTTACATCTAAAGTAGGGCAATATTCACCATAATTGTGAACATCCTGACTACCAAAATTTCTTGGTGCAAATTGCACAAATCCAATAGCAACAGTAACTACAGCATATACCAATGCTAATGATAAAGTTATTTTTTTGGGGAATAAACGATTGGTATGTTGTTCTATGTATAATGCTGCAATGATTATTAAAGCCACAAATGCAGGGCCACTCCAGTGTGGAAAAATTGGATTATAGCTAGCAAAGTACCAAAACAAGAAAATCATGGGTAAACTCATACAAAGCAACCATTGTATAATTTGATTTTGTTGTACAATTTTTCTCTTAAAAAAGTATATCAATGCTATAAGTATAATGCCATAAACAACTGGATTTTGATAAAGAATTTCGCCAACAATTTCTCTTAACAAATCATTGCTATTAAAGTTTTTAACAACTACTCTACTGCTATGAAATTTATAGGTTATAAAGTTATTTTGGATGTTCCAAATTAAAATTGGCGTAGTAAACAAAAGGGTAATTAGAAAGGAGAGATACAATCTAAAATTCAGCATCCAATTTCTTTTGTGAATTAAGATGTATAATCCAAAACCAGCCCATAAATACAAGCCATGAACTTTACTTAAAGTTGCAGCCCCAATGCATATACCTAGCCAATACCATGTTTTGCTTTGATTTTCTTTTTGCTGAACAATTAAGGATGCCATAAAATACAGAGCTGCACACCAAAATGGTGCTTGTGGGGCGTCAGGTAAAACAAACCAACCTGCTATAAACCCTCCATATACACTTGCTTGGTAAAGTAATACTGCATACCAACCTGCCTTTGCATTGCGTAAAATTACAGTTGTTTTAAAAATAAATATGGATGCAATTGTGCTAGTAATTATGGGGCCCAAACGCATACAAGCATCTGTAACTCCAGTTAAATTTAAAGTGCTTACTTGTATAAGCCAAGCAATCATTGGTGGATGATCAAAATAATTTAATGCAGGAGCCAAAGCATAACTATAATAATAAGCTTCATCATTGCCTAGCTCTACAAAATTTGCAGCAATTACTTTAAATATTGCTACTATGGCAAGAAAAGTGTAAGTGTTTTTTTTATATGAAAATGTGGTTGAAAACATTAGTTGTTTTTGATAGCAGTATAATCGCTAGGCATTTGTATATTAAACCTACTAGCTGCTTTTGGGTTGTACATTTTTTTTCTATTCTTTACTAATGCCCATTTTAAGTTAACAGTTGATTTTTCTTTCAAAAATATACTTACCTGTTCGCCACATTCAAAACCCCAATTGTATAAATCTGTTCCATAAGCAGCAACTGCACCTCGTTCTACTAGTCCAGACTCACTGGTAAACACAGGAACATTTCTTTTATCGCAAGCATTTACAATTGTTTCAAAACTGCTAAAAACAATATTATCTGGCATTGCAAAAAAAGCATCAATATTTTGAGACAAAAGAGATTGGGTTACCAATAAAGCTTCAGCACTTGTAGTAACTGGTAAAATAGCGAGTTCAATGTTGTTGAGCTTTGCGGTAGATCTTAATCTAGTAATAGCAGCTGCACTTTGTGGTTCGGATTGATTAAAAATTACCCCAACCTTTGGAAATGCTTTTGTTGTAATCAGTTTTTTTATCAATAACAGTGAAGTATCTATGTAATCTTGATTTTCTGCAATGCCAAATAAGTTTTTTGGGATTTTATTTTTGCCACTATAATTCATTAAATCTGGAGTTGGCGAAACCATCATAAACACAGGTATAGTGCTAGTTTGCTGTAATGCAGCTGTTGTACTTATGGTAGGGCAAGTTGCAATACAATCAACACTTTTACTTTTAAAATACTGTACAATTTGTGTTATGGCTGGTGTACTTCCTTGTGCATTTCTATATAAAAAATTTATAGTTTTTTTCTCTTCACTGTATCCATTTTTTGATAAAGCATCTAAAAATCCTTTTTTAGCTTGTAATAAACTATTGTCTTCAAAAGCATCAACAAAACCAATTGTAGGTAAATTGTTTTTTTGATTACAACTAAAAGCAACAATCACAATACAAAAAACAGAAAGCAAATTCCTCATTCCAATTATTTATAAATTTTTTAAAATATTTTCTACATCTTCTTTTTTACACAATCCATAACCACTATACATAGTAGCTGCACTGCCACATGCTACACCCATTTTTAATACATTTTCCCATGGTTCATTTTTAGTTAAGGATAACACCATTCCTGCAACCATACAATCTCCTGCACCCACTGTGCTTTTAACTTCTACTACTGGCGTTTTCTGATAGTACACTTCATCATTAGTTACTAAATATGCTCCATCTTTACCCATACTTACAGCAATAGCCTTGCAACTATGTTTGTGCAAAAAATCTTGAGCATACTTTACTACATCTTCTTTGTTAATTTTTTCTACACCACACAATACTGCTAGCTCTCCAATATTAGGCTTTAACAAATAAATATCTTCTTTAACTAAATTTTTTAATGCTTCGCCAGATGTATCAACAATTAATTTACTCCTTTTTTGGCTAGCAATTTTGGCAATAGAGTTATAAAAATTTGTTGGTACTGTTGAAGGCAAACTTCCACTTAATACTATAAAATCATAAGCACCTGAATTTTCAATTAGTTGTAACATTCGGTTTAATTCTTCATCATCAATACTTGGGCCATCTATCCCAAATCGATATTCTAAATTAGTGCTATTATCAATTGCCATAATATTTGTACGTGTTTCTCCTTCAATTTTAACCATACTTGTATTTACCCCTTCTATTTCCATAAGCTTGTTAAACTCAAGTCCACTAAAGCCTCCATAAAAATACATTGCTGTTGCACTAGTGCCCAAATAGTTTAATGCTCTTGCTACATTTATTCCACCTCCACCAGGTTCAACCTCACTATTAAGGGTTCTCATTTTTTTTTCGGGAACTAAATGTTTTACCCAAATTGTTTTATCAATACTTGGATTTATGGTTATTGTTAAAATATTACTCATAGTTTATTTAATTTCTTTTATCCATTGCATAGCAGTTGATGCAATCAAATTTATATTCTGCATTTGCATACATTTAAAGTGCTTTTTAGGACAACGATGGTACCCAATTTTACTACATGGACGGCATTGTAAATTGTCAACTTCAAAAGCCATATGTGGGGCTGAAATATTACCATAATAAGGAAACATGCCAAATTTTTGAGTTGTATTACCCCAAATAGATAAAATTGGTTTTTTGAAAGCAGCTGCAATGTGCATTAATCCTGTATCATGCGTTATTACTAATTTACTTTTTCTTAAAATATCTGCACTTTCCGCTAAGCTAAATTTACCACAGCTATTATAAATTTTTACTTCATCTATTTTACAAATTTCATCAGCAGCTTTAATATCTTCTTTACCACCTAAAAGAATTATAGGATAATTAATTCTATTGCACAATTCTATAATTTTTTCTACTGGCATTTTTTTAGTTTCTAAAGCAGCTCCAATAACAATGGCTATAAAACCAAATAAATGGGTAGTAGGCAAATCATTTTCCTTCAAGCTTTCTTGGTTGCCAATGAAAAAGTCTAAACCCAATCCATCATTTTTAACTTTTAATTTTTGAACTGTTTTAAAATATCTATCAACAATATGTGTGTTGGGCAATAAGTTTATTTTTAATGAAGTATAGAGCCATTTTTGAATATTTAACTTCGGAAAAGAAAAACTTTTAACATTAAGTATTTGCTTGATTCTTAAGGTTCTAATATTATGGTGCAAATCAATAACATAATCGTATTGATTATACTTTAAATCACTTAATAATGCATCCCAATTACCATCATATTCAATTATTTGGTCTATGTAAGGGTTGTTTTTTAAAACATTTGCATAATTTGCTTTTACCACATAGTGTATAGTGCAGCCTGGTATTTGTTTCTTTACACATCTAATCACTGGAGTTGTAAGCACAATATCTCCAATGGAAGAAAATCTTAAAAACAAAATTTTGGGAGATTGTAATTTTGAATGATGATATTTTGTGGTTGACATTATATTTAGTTACATCCGCAAAGAAACTATAATTACCTAAAAACCTTTGTTGATAATTAGATATTATTTTAGTAAAACTAAAAAAAACAAAATTAAACTTGTAAATTGCCTCCTTTAAAATAATTAAATATGCTTGACAATTTATTAAATCTTGTAAAAGAACATGCAGGTGATGCCATTATAAACAACCCTGCAATACCAAACGAAAGAAATGATGAAGCCGTAGAAATGGCTAGTAACAGTATTGTTGATACTTTAAAAAATGCTGCTAGTAACGGAAATTTTAGTGATATAATGAGTATGTTCCAAGGAGGAAATGCTGGAAACTCTCCAATGGCAAGTGCTATGCAAAGTGGTTTAATACAAAACTTAATGAGTAAGTTTGGTTTGGATAATAGTGCTGCTGGTGGTATTGCTAGTAGCTTGTTGCCAACTGTAATTAATAAGTTTGTGAGCAAAACCAATGATCCAAACGATAATAGTTTCGATTTGCAAGGAATTATAAGCAAAGTGACTGGCGGTGCTGGTGGATTAGATATTCAAAGTTTGATTGGGCAATTTACAGGTGGTGGAAGTACTAGCAATAGTGGTGGTGGCGGAATATTAGATTCTATAAAAGGATTATTTGGAAAATAAAATAATAAATTCAAAAATAATTTTGTGACAAAAAACAATGCTCCTATATTTGCACCCCAATTGCAAATGGAGCGTTGGTCAAGGGGTTAAGACACCTCCCTTTCACGGAGGAATCACGGGTTCGATTCCCGTACGCTCTACAAAAAAATAAAAAAGCCTTGTAACGTTAAGTTGCAAGGTTTTTTTATATTGTTTACCCAAAGAAATTATTTTCCAACCTCTATTTATACTAATATTTTCATAATTGAATTGATTTTAAATTATGTGCTAAGAAAAAATTAGAAATATAATTTTCACTTTTTTTTCATGCTATTTTCAAAATAATTTATTGCCATTGCTCAATTTCTGTGAGAGATATTTTTATATTGAATATAAAAAGCTAGTTTTGCGAGATGCCTTTTTTAAAAATTAATTGGGATGCTTTAGGAATTACAGCTACAATTGCTTGTGCAATACATTGTGCTATATTGCCATTATTAATAAGCAGTTTACCCATTTTTGGTGTAAACATCATTGACAATAGTGCCTTTGAATATATTATGATTGCTCTTGCATTTGTTATTGGCTTAATTGCATTGTATCATGGATATAAACGACACCACCATAGCAACTTACCCATAATAATTTTTACAATTGGAATGGCATTGTTATTGGCAAAACAAGTTTGGCACAGTTACCAATTTTATTTTTTGTTTCCTGCAATTATTGCGATTATAACAGCACACTATTATAATTATAAATTATGTAGGCATCACAATCATGCACACAAGGAAGATTGCAATCATTAAAAAAGAAATTTATTTTTTTTGAAAAAAAATTTTGTAATGTAATTCACTTCCTTATTTTTGCCACCCAATTGAAAAATTGAATTCTTCCTTAGCTCAGTTGGTTAGAGCATCTGACTGTTAATCAGAGGGTCGTTGGTTCAAGTCCAACAGGGAGAGCTTCTAAATAAAAGGGTTACACAAAAAGTGTAGCCCTTTTTCCTTTTTAAGACCTCAAATACACCCAAATTAAAAGTTGTTTTTTGAAAGTTTTATGATTTGCTATTTTAATATCACTCAAATGTACAATTTGCAAAAAATTACAAAAGTCAAAAGATGCTCCTCTTTTCTGAAAAATTTTGAACAAACACAATAACAAAGATTTTCGGCTTTTTTAATTGCAGATTGGTTAAGCTACAAGTTTTACTAATATTTTAAAAACATTGTTCTTTTTAGTAAAATATCGTTATCTCTCAATTCCAAAATGTATTGGCCTTTGGCAAGATTTTCAATGTTTATAATAGAACCACTGAAATTATTACGAACTATAACAGTACTACCCAATAGATTCTTTATGGTTATTCTATTATACTTTGCTTTTGTTGAAATGAATAAGTAATTGTTTGCTGGGTTTGGATTGACTTTAATTTGTAGTTCGCTTTCAGCTAAAGAATAAACAATCGATTGGCTATAAATACTTCCATTATTGGTTGTTGCCACAACTCTAAATACTGATTTGTTAAATGGAATCTGATTAAACCTATAAGAATATTTATTCTCCTCAATTTTTTGCATTAAACCAATTGTTTTAAACTCATTGTTACTTTGCAATTGTTGTAACTCTAGTTTACTTATTATAGAAGTTGAAAAAACCTTTGCTTCAATACTTTTATTACTTGCAAATTGTAGCTCAATTTTTTGTAAAGGCAACAAAGCATTGTAAGCTATAGTTGCAGTTGCCATTGTTTTATTACCTGCATCAAAAAATATTTTATTGGGTATAAAAGATAAATTGTAGCTGATAATATTATTACTAACTAAAGCACCAACTCCATTGCCACTATATTGTAGCTTATTTGGTGATTGATGGTAAATAATTACAGTAGTATCGAGGCCATTGATAGTGTCGGCAATTTTTAAAATTACAGGCATTGGAAAAAAAGTAGATGCTGTAAAACTAGCCCCACTACTATTTACAGTTTGATTGAGTTGAATGTTAATACGTTTGTTATTATTTCCCCATTGTACATTGTAATTAGGAGTGCCTTTCTTATTAATCCATTCATTAAAAAAACTAGTCAAAGTATCTCCAAACGCTGTTTCCATAAATGTTTGTAAATTACTAGTAGTAGCTGATTTATACTGCATTTGACTATTGGAAAGAAAATTTTTGCAAGCCGCAAAAAATTTATTGTCGCCAAGTAAAGCTCTTAACATGCTTACAACCATACAGCCCCTATTATAAACTGCTGAAGTATTGTTGGATGTCCAAATAGTATTACTAGACGTAATGTTGTTTATGTAAATTGGTGTATTAGTGTTGTTTCTTGCTGATGTTTTTATGCTACTCATTTTCGAAACCTCACTTATTCCTAAAGAAGGAACAAACTCAAACACTAATGCTTCACTGTAGGTGGCAAAACCTTCTGCAAGCCAAAGATGATTCCATGTGCTAAAGGTTACTTTATCACCCCACCATTGATGGCCAAGTTCGTGTGCCATTATGCTATTTGCCTGAAATGCACTATTGCTTAATCCCGAAAATGTTTGATGCTCCATTCCTCCACTAAAACCAAACTCGTAAAAACCATGCTTTTCGCTACTAAAAGGATATTCGCCAAATAAATTATTTAGTGCAACAAATGCCAGTTTATGATTATTTAAAAAGTTTAAAATATTACTTTCGACAGCCAATGACTTATCTGGAAAATAATTTACAATATAGGGCACTTGTTTAGTACCAGAAGTTAAATATCCTAAATACAATTTCTTATATTTGGCAATACCTAAACTAACTAAATAACTAGCAATTGGATATCGATGTTTGAATTTAAAAATTCTATTTGCACCTATAATAGAAGAATCTATCATTACCCCATTACTAGCAACCCAAAAAGTAGAAGGTACAGTTACTGTAATATCAAGACTATCAATTTTATCTTGCATATCTGCTTTGCAAGGCCACCAATCTCTATCTTCATAACTCTCGCTTAAAGTGTAAATGTAATTATTACCTGCATTATCAACATCTCTTTGGTAACCAGTTGCTGCTCCTATTTCTGCTGGTGGAATTCCTTGATAGGTTATAGTAATAGAATCTAAGGTGCCAACCAATGAAATGGAACTAGGTAGTGAAATTTGCAAAACATTTTCGTTGCCTACTGAAGGAAAACTTTTACCACAAACTATTCCATGATAGGTAACAACTAAAAAAGCATTATTAAAAGATGTTTTATTTAAGTCAAAACTTATAATACCTACATTGGGTTCAATGGTTTTAAACAAAGTGGTTACACTGCCTATTAAAGTTTTTGTATCATCGTCTGGATTTGCAGTAAAGTTTAATTTTTGATACACTACATCAATATTGCTTCCTGTAAGACTAAAACCAGTTGACTCTGTGTTAAAATGATTATTGTTATTGCTTACTGGAATTCTATGAAACAAAGCAGCTTCATCATTTATTTGTGAAACTAAATTTTGATTTGCAATTATGATGCAAAAAAGTAGAATAAACATTCTCATAAAAACAAAACTACAGGTTTAATACATTAAATCTTGCTGTAAACTTTTCAATAAAAGTAGTCTTCAATAACTTCTACATAAAAAAAGTCGAAAACTATTCGACTTTTTTTATGTACTTATTTTTTAATAATTTAAGCACCAGCATCAATTAATTCTACATCTGGTTTGCTCTCATCATGTAATGGAACTTTATTTCGATTTTTTCTTTTTACTCTAGAGAATAAAGTGATTTCTTGATCAAACAAAAACCTTACCCAAAGTTTTATCCATGAGTTGTGGCTGTGCAAATTCGAATAGTATTCATTTGCTGTTTGCTTTATTAATGGCAATTTATTCCATGGCACACTAGGAAAATCGTGATGCTCGTTGTGATAGCCTACATTAAAAGCAATTGAATTAAAGTTACCATAATAACTGTAGGTTTCTTGCTCATCACCAAAAGTTATAAAATGCTCTTGTATCCATCTTGCACCCAAAGGATGTAAACCCACAGAAAAGAAAAAACTAATCAATAAATAAATAACAGTTTTCCATCCAAAAAAATAATACAAAGCACCAATTGCCAAAATTTGTACAAGCCAATTAAATGCCACCCAAGGAGTGAACGCTTTTATCTCCTTTAATTTTGCCAATCTAAACAATTGCCAAAATGGATAAAGAAGCAACCAAATTGCTTTGCCAATAAAGTATTTATTAATAAGTTTTGCTTCACCCTCAGTTGGTAAATCTCCATCTAAATCTTCCACACCTTGAAAAGAGTGGTGCTTTATATGATAAATTTCAAATGAAATAGCACTTGCAAAAACTAAAGGTAAGTTGGCAAAAATGCTTGCCAATTTGTTGGCCACTGGACTTTTGAAAACTAGCTTATGAGTACACTCGTGTATAAGCACAAACAAAGAATGATCTAAAAATGCACCTATCAAATAAGCTATTCCAACTACCAACCACCAGCTTTGATTATAAAGCAAAATAGCAAGTAAAATTTGTACACTTACTAGCAATAAAATATAAAGAAAAGTAACAGGATTTTTCCCAATTAATTTTCTAACTTCTGGATGTGTTTTTAGAATTTCTTTAGTTCTATCTCTGTGAGGTTCTGGCCTAGCAGTAAATATAAATTGCAGTTTATTACTCATGTGTTTTGTTAGTTCGGCAATATAACACAATAGTAATCGCTAAAATTTTAAATTTAAACTTTAAGTATATTTAAATAAAAAAGTTCAACATGAAAAACTAAAACTTACCAAAATCTTATTTGAAACTTATTAATTCTACATCAAAAATCAAAGTGCTGTTTGCACCAATAATTGCACTTACTTGCCTATCTCCATAAGCTAAATGTGGTGGAATAAAAAATCTAAATTTACTACCTGTAGGCATAAGTTGCAACCCTTCTGTCCAACCCTTAATTACCATGTTTAAAGGAAAACTTGTTGGTGAGCCTCTCATTACACTACTATCAAAAACAGTTCCATCTATCATTGTACCATGATAATGGCAAGTTACTGTATGTGTAGCCCAAGGTTTATCACCAGTGCCAAGTTGCAAAACTTCGTATTGCAAGCCAGATGCTGTTTCGGTTACTTCTGGTCGTAATTTATTAGTATCTAAAAAATCCAAACCAGTTTTTAAATTGGCTGCAGCTTTTTCATTTTTCATTTGTGCTAATTTATCGGCTATGCCCATGTTAAATTATTTCTGCAAATAAACAAAATTACTTGATGTTTAAACCAAAATTTTACAAGTACATTTATCGCCAAAAATAAACCTCATGCAAAAAGTATGTAAAACCCTTATTATTTTTTTACTATTACCAATTAGTTGTTTTTTGCAAATAACCCCTCAGGAGTTGTTAAATAAGATAGAAAATGCAATGGGTGGGAAATTAGCATTGCAAAAAATACAAACATTGCAATACAAATCATCCATACAAATGAATGTCATGGGGCAATCGTTTACAATTGGAATTAATAATGTAAAAGAAAATGGAAAACTTTGTCGTAGAGAAACTGATGGAATGTTTGGGATGAAAGGAAGTGTTTCGCTTATTACAGATACAGGCATGTATATTGCTGCACCAAATATGAGTAATTTTGGCGAAGGAAAAACTGATGGAAATCAAATACAACAAGCAAGTGCTAAAGAATACTTATTAAGTAAATATTTACTTGAAACACAAGGCTACTTTGCTCCATTGGTTGATTGTTTTAGCAAAGGAAATAAGTTTGAAATTATTGAAACCAAAAAAGTAAATGGGGCAGAATGTATAAAAGTTTTGCTAACATTAATAAGCAAACAAAAACTCGTTTACTATGTAAATGCAAATTCTTTTTTAATTGAACAAGCCGAAATTGAAGGTGAATCTGCTATGGTATACTTAGGTTTAGGTGGCATGATGAAAAACTTTATGTCGAGGATGGACAAGTTAAAACTAGTAATTACCTACAGCAATTATAAACAATTTGGTGGCATAATGTTTCCTACAAAAGAAAGTATAGCAGTTGGTGCAAATGATTTTGTACAAGAAACGGAAGAATTTATAATAAACGAACCTATAGCCAATACCCAATATATTTTAAAACAATAAAGCAATAAATGCAGCAAAAGGCCAAAACAAACCTTTTATAAATGCTATAAAAATTGAATCTTGACTACCATCTAAAGCAAGATACAAAAAGGTAATAAAAGCTACAGAAAAGTATAGTTGTATTGAGATGTAATTCCTTTCAATAAAGCTTTGGTATTTGTTTTTAATTTTAATTAAACTACTCATGATTTTCTAGTTATACAAATAAGATGCCATTTTAAATATTTGTGTTGTATAAAAATGAAAAAAATTTTTATTAGCCATAAAAAAAGCTTTAACTGTTTTAAAATTGTTAATGACTTTAAAAAATCTTGAGAAAGCTTTGAAAACGAAATTCTACTAATTTCACCCTACATTCACAACCAATAAATTGTTAATAAATGAAAAAAAATCTTACTTTAATTTTTATATTTTCTTTAATAGGATTTTATTCTTTTTCTCAAAAAAAAGATAAAAAATTGCAACAACAAATTGAGGAATTAGTTAAGGATTTTAAAGGAGACGTAGGTGTATATGTTAAAAATTTACGCACCCAAAAAATAGTTGCCATAAATGCAGATACCATTTTTCCCACTGCTAGTATGGTTAAAATTCCAATTTTAATCGGAATTGAAGATAAGCTACAAAAAAAGGAGCTCACTTACCATCAAGAACTTATTTATAAAGATTCATTGTTGTATGCAGGTGTTGATATTCTTGGCTCTTACAAAAACAACGAAAAAATTGAATTAAGTAAAGTACTTATGCTAATGCTAACTACAAGTGATAATACTGCTAGCTTATGGCTACAAAGCCTTGCAGGAACTGGCACTCGCATAAACGAAATTTTAGACAGTGCAGGTTTTGTATTTACAAGAGTAAATAGCAGAACTCCAGGAAGAGAAGCAAATAGAAATCTATTTGGTTGGGGGCAAACTACCCCAA
The DNA here is from genome assembly GCA_049242885.1 of Chitinophagaceae bacterium. Lineage (GTDB taxonomy): Bacteria > Bacteroidota > Bacteroidia > Chitinophagales > Chitinophagaceae > CAIVPM01. Next base: position 1,164 of record JBMLOQ010000087.1, on the reverse strand, counting down.
CAGAAATGGCCTTAATTTTGGAAAAAATATTGAATAGAAATTTGCTGAACAAAGAGGCAAGCGAACATATGCTAAAATTGTTAAGCCGAAACTATTGGGATGAAGAGGGTTTATCGCAAATACCTGCTGGTGTTTTTGTTGCCAGTAAAAATGGGGCTGTAAATGCTAGTAGAAGTGAGGTAATTTATGTGGCATCAAAAAACAACCCTTATATTTTTTGCATTTGCACTAAAAACAATAAAGACCAAAGTTGGGAATCTACAAATGAAGCCTGGATGCTAACTAAAAAATTATCAAAATTGCTTTGGGAAAAATTTGGAAATTAAACTAAAGCCAAAAAATATTACGGCATTTAATTAAAACAAATTTACTTGTATTGGTTATCTAATAACCACATTTGGACTTACAAAAAGTTTACCCAAAGTTTTAGCTTGCACTTCTTCTATACTTACTCCAGGTGCAGTTTCAATAAGTTCAAAGCCATTGTTTGTTACATTTAAAACTGCTAAATCTGTAACTACTTTTTTAACACATTTAATGCCAGTTAAAGGCAATGTACAATTGGCCAACAACTTACTTTCGCCTTTTGGGTTGGTGTGCATCATGGCAACAATTATATTTTTAGCACTAGCTACCAAATCCATGGCACCACCCATACCTTTTACCATTTTTCCAGGAATTTTCCAGTTGGCAATATCTCCTTGCTCACTTACTTCCATTGCTCCTAAAACAGTTAAATCAATTTTTCCAGCTCGTATCATTCCAAAGCTTTCGGCACTGTCAAATAAGGCTGCTCCTTTAATCAAAGTAACTGTTTCTTTTCCTGCATTAATTAAATCGGCATCTACAAATTCTTCTGTTGGATAAGGTCCCATACCTAAAATTCCATTTTCGCTTTGTAAAATTACTGTTATGTTGGGATCAATATAATTTGCCACCAACGTGGGTATTCCAATTCCAAGATTTACATACATTCCATCTTTAAGTTCTTTTGCAATACGTTGTGCAATTTCAAATTTATCTAAAGGCATGGTTATTTTTTTACAAAGTAAGAGGTTATAAGATGCCTTACAAATTGTTTTTTATCAAAATGTTTACTATTTAGTCTATATAAATTATTTATAGTTATTATAAATTCTTAGGTTTATTCAAAGCCTGGTTAAA